>JACDBQ010000881.1 GCA_013694845.1 Acidobacteriota bacterium | reverse complement strand
GAAAAACGCGGGCTCCTTCGAAAAATCGAGATCTGACCCCCGACCACCCGCAGCGCGCTCGATGACGTTCGGACCTTTTCGGCTGGACCCGGTGAGCGGGCACCTGTATCGCAACGATGCGATCGTGCCGCTCACGCCGAAGGCGTTCGCCGTCCTGCAGCACCTGGCGCAGCAGCCGGGACGCCTCTTCTCCAAACACGAGCTCCTCGAAGCCGTGTGGCCGGGTGTATTCGTGGGTGACGCGGTGCTCAAAGTCATTATCCGCGAGATCCGCAAGGCCCTCGGAGACGACGCCCACGCGCCGAGATTCATCGAGACGGCTCATCGGCGCGGCTACCGACTAATCCCGGCCTCCGCGGAGCTGCCAGGGGCCGCACCCATGACCGCAACCGTGCCGTCGGTGCACTACGCCCGCAGCGGCGACGTCAACATCGCGTATCAGGTAGTCGGGTCTGGTCCGCTCGATCTCGTCTTCGTGATGGGTTGGGTTTCTCACCTTGAGTATTTCTGGAACGAACCGTCCTTCGCCCGCTTTCTGTCCGCTTGGCGTCGATATCGCGCCTGACCCTGTTCGACAAGCGCGGGACGGGTTGTCGGATGCAGTGCCGGTCCACCAGCTGCCAACTCTCGAGCAGCGCATGAGAGCGAGCCGTCCTCCTCGGGGTGTCGGAAGGTGGACTGCTGTGCAGCCTGTTCGCAGCGATGTATCCGGAGAAGACCGAGGCGCTGATCATGATCGGGAGCTACGCGCGCCGCCTTCGAGACATTGATTACCCCTGGGGCCCGACCCGGAGCGAGCGCGACGTTTTCTGCGAACGGCTCCTCGACGAGTGGGGAGGCCCCGTCGGTATAGAAGAACGTGCGCCATCGGTCGCGCACGATCCATCCTTCAGGAACTGGTGGGCGTCGTATCTGCGGATGGGCGCGAGCCCGGCCGCCGTCGCTTTCACGGTGATGAACGGCGAGATCGACGTCCGCGCCGTGCTGCCGTCCGTCCGGGTGCCGACGCTGGTGTTGCATCGGAGCGGTGATCGTTGTCTTCACGTGGAAGAAGGGCGCTACCTCGCCTCGCGCATTACGGGTGCGGAATTCGTCGAGCTGCCGGGCGACGATCATCTGCCCTTCGCCGGGGATCAGGATGCGATTCTGTCTGAGGTCGACCGGTTCCTGGCGCGCCGCCGGATCCGCACATCGGCGGAACGCGTGCTCGCCACCGTGCTCACCATCTCGACTCCCGCGCCGGTCAGCCGCAATCTGCGTCAGATTTACGCGAGGGAAGTCGAGTGCTATCGGGGCGCGGCGTTCCCGACCGTCGGCGGTCTCAGCGCTCTTTTCGATGGCCCTGCGCGCGCGGTCCAACGCGCCTGCGCGGTTGCCATGGCCTCGGGCCTCCGCGGCATCGGCGCCGGCGTGCACATCGGAGAGGTCGATCCCGCGGAGGGTAACGGTCCGTCGTGCAGATCAGCGAACGTCTTGCGTCCACCGCGGGGCCGGGCGAGGTGCTGGTGTCGCGGACGGTCGTGCACCTGGTGCCCGGATCGGGCCTCCAGTTCGACGATCGCGGCACCATCGCGGTAGGGGGCGCCGAGCGGGAGCTTGGGATCACCGCATTGCGTTGGCAGCCTTGAACCCTGTCCGGTCGAGCCAGAGTTCGACGTCCGCGCGAAAGTCATCGTGACGGTAACCGATCAACTCGCGGATCTCCTCCTCCATATCCATCACTTCGAACAGGTTGACGAAGAAGTCGACCACCAGCGGACGATCCTCGATCGGGGAGCGCACCAGGGAGGGCGGCCCGCCCGCCATCTCGATCCCGAAGTGTTCCCCGGCCGATTCGGAGAGCAGCTCGAGAAAGAACCGGTCGGTCTCGATTTCCGAATCCCGTCGCCCGGTGGCCAGCATGCGGGTCTCGCCGCCGCCGGTGTCGCAGTACAGCTTCTTCCCTGAGGGGAGCGCGAGGACCCAGAGCTCCCACGTGTCGCCGGTGTTCCACTGCAACCAGAGTAGCGTGCGGGAGCGGAGGGTCAGGAGGTCGAACTGTCTCGACTCGAGCGTACGAGCGGCGAGCTCGTCGAGCGACACGGGCGCGCTCGGCGCGCGCAAGGGCCAGAGCTCCGTGCGGGTCCGAAACTGCTGGATCGTTCGTTCTATTTCCTGAATCACCCGGACGCGGTTCTGGCGAGCAGCAAACATGGTTTGTGGATGGGTGGTGCCAATG
>JACDBQ010000817.1 GCA_013694845.1 Acidobacteriota bacterium | reverse complement strand
AGGCATCGCCGGCCGCCGCAGTTCCTCACTACGCTCCCGCACTGAGCGGCTCGCCCTGTGCGTGCTCTCGAACCGCATCGTCTTCATAGCCCGCATGAACAGCTGGCAGGGCGAACCGGCGGTGGGCCGCTCCGGCCGTGGCGCGCGGCGGTGGGGTCTACTCCTGTCGGAGAGCTACCATGGGGTCTGCTTTGGTGGCTCTGAGCGCCGGCAGGGCAGAGGCGCCGAGCGCGACGGCGAGCTGGATGATTGCGGTGACGGAGAAGCTGAGTGGATCCGCCGGGCTGACGCCGAACAGCGCGCGGGACACCAGGCGTGCGGCAACATATGCCGCGAGGGAGCCGAGCACGATACCGGGGACGGCCAGGCCGATTCCTTCCCGCATGACGGACCCGAGCACGCGCCGCGGCGTGGCGCCAAGCGCTACCCGAATGCCGAACTCGCGGGTCCGCTGCAGGACGGTGAAGTAGAGCACGCCGAACAGCCCGACCGTGGCAAGTACCGTCGCAAGTACACCGCAGATCAGGAAGAACCCCGCCGCGGTTCGCGACGGCCAGAGTTGAAGCTTCATCATCTCGATCGTGGTATCGGCCCGTACCGGCATGTCAGCGTCGAGCGCGCGCATCTGATCTTTCGCGGCTGCGAGCAAAGCCCTGGGGTCCTGATCCGTGCGGATCGTCACCGTGACGTCCCCTGCCCAGCGATCGGATGGCATCGGGCGGTAAACATACGGCGCCGTCCAATCGGCGACATACCGATTCCTGATGTCCCGCGTCACTCCCACAATGCTGACGCGCCGTCCTTTCTCGCCAAGCCGAAACGTGCGCCCGACCTCTGCTGTACCGGGCCACAGCTGCTTCGCCATGTGCTCGCTGATGATGACCGCGTCGTCACGGCCCATCTCGAGCGCGGTGAAGTCCCTGCCGTCGACGAGCGGCACGCCGAGCGCCTCGAAGTGACCCGGGCCCACCGAAAATGCGGTGGCGCGGCGACACTCAACCGTCGAACAGTCGGTCTCGTCGGCGGTGTACTCGATCCGGCTGGGTAGTCCCACCGAGATCGGAATGCGATCCGACAGGCCCACCGCCACCACGCCAGGGAGCGACCGCAACCGTGACTGCAGGTTCTCGAGGAGCACGCGTGCGCCACCCGCGTCGTAGCCGTGCATCGACGGATCGACCTGCATGACGAGCGTCCTCGCGGTATCGAAGCCGGTATCGAACGCCGCGTTCTTCAGGAAGCTGCGGACCAGCAGCAGAGCGGCGATCAGGAACAGGGTCGAGCCCGCCACCTGGGCGACCACGAAAACATTGCGAGCCCGAGACGGGCGCCCACCGAGTATCGAGTCCATGCGAAAGGAGGCAATCACGCTGGCGCGTGTCGCCTGCAGTGCGGGGATCAATGCCGGGAAAACCCCGGCGATCAGCACCAGTAGTGCCGTGAAGCCGACCAGCGTTCGATCGATGCCGAGACGGAGCCGCTGGGGAATCGGCGCCGGCAGGGCGAAGGTCGCGAGCAGGTCGCCGCTCCACGCGGCGACCACCAGGGTCGCGGCCCCCGCGAGGATCGCCAGCACGAGGCCCTCCGTGATCAACTGCCGCAGGATCCGCGCGCGGCCGGCGCCGAGCGCCACCCGGACGCCGATCTCGCGTTGCCGCTCGTTCGCCCGGGCCATCATCAGCGCGGTCACGTTGAAGCACGCCAGCAGCAGCACGACGCTGACGATGGCAAGCGCCAGCCAGGCAAATCGCGCGAGCCCTCGAATCTCGGGATGCCCCTCGTTCATCGGATAGAAGTGCGCGAACCGTTGCGGCCTCGCCTCCTTCGAAGTAGAGGGGAGCAGACTGCTCAGCGCCTGCAGTTCGGCGTCGGCCTGCGCGCGTTCTACGCCATCCCGCAGGCGGGCGAACATGAGGAGCCAGTCGTCGCCGCGCACGGACGCCGGGACGTTGAGGACGTCGCTCCGGGCGAGCGGCAGCCACATGTCCGGTGAGAAGAGGCCACCCCGCCCCTGGAAATCGTCTGGCAGCACGCCCACTACCGAGAAGGTGCGGCCATTGACGACGATCGTCTGACCGGCCACGCTGCGGGGCCCGCCGAGCGTTTCGGTCCAGAACCGGTGTGAGACGACGACCGGAAGCTCTGAACCCGCAAGATCGGCGACTTCGAAGAAGCGCCCGATCTCTGGACGCGCGTCGACCGTCTGCAGGTAATTCGTGCTGACCAGGGCGGACCACGCCTGGCGGGCGCCGATGGATGTCTGCAGACTGACCGGGAGCCGGGCCTCTGCGACGATGGCATCGAAGGAGGCGCTTGTGCCCGCCAGGTACTCGAGCTCGAGCAACGTGGCCTGACCGTAGGCGGCCGCCGGCCCTTCCATTCGGATCCAGCCGACGCGGTCAGGATT
>JACDBQ010000816.1 GCA_013694845.1 Acidobacteriota bacterium | reverse complement strand
CCTCAGACGCCAGGCGCCAGAAGGTGCAGCCGGACGGAACCGTCCCCGCAAACCTGGGCACACCGGGTGGTTTCGTAGCAGCGGATGTGATCGCAACGGGCCGCCGCTCCAGACCCAGGTCCCTTGTGAGGCGCTCTTCGAGCTGCCGATAATCAGTCATAGGTCACTCCTATCGCAACGAAAACGTGAGACGAGCCCCGGTTGTACCTGGAGCGGCGACGACGCGGACTGGCTTGGGATCACCGGCAGTCGCGAGGATACGGACGGCGCAGACCACCGCATCGACGTGGCCGAACCGGGGAACTCGCGAGACCGACGACGGCTCAGACTTTGGGCGGAGGCAGGGGATGCGCGACGGCGGGGGAGCGGTAGGAGTCGGTGACCGCCGATTCGTAGACCCGGGTCTCGACGACAATGCGAAGGGCAATCTGCGCCGGTAACACCGCCACGCCCGAGACCACCATGAAGACGGCACCGTCGGCGAGCAGGGCGCAGTCGACGTCGCCGTGCACCCCCTCCGTCGCCCGTGCGCTCGGCCGCAGGCAGAACTGGTCGCAGTCACCGGCCACATCCGCCGCAACCGATTGCGGTGGTCGCTCAACGCAGATCATCCGCACGCCGGTGAACGGGGTGAAGACCAGGAGCGACCAGATCAGGAACCTGTGCATGACGGGATGCCTCGCGGACGAGGCCTGCCACTGGCACGATAGCCCGCGTCTCGCGGCGCTGTCAATGGTAGGACCATGCGCGCATGCGGACGACGGGTTGGTAAGATGGCTGCCATCCATGGATACCGAGGTACTGATCGTCGGCGCCGGTCCGGTCGGCCTGACCCTCGCGATTGCCCTCGGGCAACGCGGGATCCGCTGCACCCTGATCGAACAGAAGGCCGCGCCCGAGTTCCTGCCGAAGATGGAGCGGTGCAATGCCCGCACGATGGAGATCTTCCGGCGGATGGGACTCGCCCGACAGGTGCGGCACGCGGGACTCGATGCCCGCATCCCGATGGACGTCTACATCACCCTGGCCATGAACGAACCGCCCCTCCTGCGATTGCCGTACCCGTCAGTCGCGGACGCGACGGAAGAAATCGCGGCGTGCGACGACGGTTCGCTGCCGCTCGAACCGTATCAGCTCATTTCGCAGTACACCCTCGAGCCGCTGCTGAAGACCGAGGCGGAGCGCATCCCGGCCGTGAAAGTACGCTACGGCTGCGAGTTCCTCTCGCTGTCTCAGAGTCCAGACGGCGCCACGGCGATCGTGCGGGAGCACGGCGGCAAGACCAGACAGATTCGCGCGCACTACATCGTCGGATGTGACGGCGGCGCCAGCGCGGTCAGAAAGCAGCTCGGCATCGGGCTGCGAGGCGAGGGGAACCTCCAGCAGCTGTATCAGGCGCTCTTCCACAGCCCGGAACTGTTCGACCGGATCCCGATCGGGAAGGGACCCGGGAAAGGAAGGCACTATCACATCGCCGACGACCGATCGACCTTCCTGATCATGCAGGACTCGACGAGGCACTGGACCCTACACGCCCGGGTCGACGCGCCCGAACAGATGGCGCGCCAATTCGAACACGCGGTGGGGGCCCCGGTGCCCTACGAGGTGCTCTATGTCGGCGCGTGGAAGCTGAACCTGCTCCTGGCGGAACGGTACGGAGACGGGCGCGTGTTCCTGGCCGGAGACTCGGCGCACCTGGTGATCCCGACCGGCGGTCTGGGCATGAACACCGGTGTGGGTGACGCGGTGGACCTCGCGTGGAAGCTCGCCGCCACACTGCGCGGCTGGGGCGGGCCACGCCTTTTGACGTCTTACGAGGTAGAACGAAGGCAAGTCGGCGATCGCAATATCGGCGCCTCTCGTTACGCATATCTGGGCCGGCGTAAATGGCGGCAGCAGTTCAGACCCGAGATCCGGGAGGCGACCCCGGAGGGGCAGGCGACCCGTGACAACCTCACGCATGTGGCGGCGGTCGAGCAGCCGAAGAGCAACGAGATGATCGGCGCGGAACTCGGCTACCGGTACGTGGGTTCGCCGATCATCTGGGAAGAGCCGGGCGGGCCGGAACATCTGTTTCGGACCTACGTGCCGACGACCTGGCCGGGCGCTCGTCTGCCGCACGTCTGGGTGAGGCCCGACACCCCGATTCAGGATCTCGTCGGCGAGGGATACACGCTGCTCCACATGGGAGGCTGCGGTGCCGACACGTCGGCACTCACCGCGGCCATGCGGGCAGTGGGGGCGCCGTTTGAGCTACTGACCCTCGATTCCACGCTGGCGCGTGACCTCTATGGCTACGACCTTATCCTGCTGCGCCCCGATCTGCACATCGCGTGGCGTGGGAATGCACCGCCCCGAAATGTCGAGCGCCTGGCAGCGCTGGTCACCGGGCACTGAATGTTCTCCCAACCTGTCTATTGCGAGCGGAATCATCGATGCAGCTGAAGATTGACGTCTTTAACCACGTGTTCCCGAAGCCATTCTTCGAGCGGCTCCAGAAGGTGACCGTCAACAAGGGCGCGATCAAGCGCTGGCTGCATATTCCGTTTCTTCACAACGTGGACGTGCGGTTCCGGATGCTCGAGGAATTCGGCGAGGGCTATCGCCAGGTGCTATCCCTGTCGGCGCCGCCGATCGAGTCGATCAATCCGGACCGGCAGATCACGATCGACCTGGCCCGCCTCGCCAACGATTCGATGGCCGATCTCGTCAAGACGCACCCGCACCGGTTTCCGGGGTTCATCGCGTCGCTCCCGCTCAACTACCCGGACGAGAGCGTCAGCGAGCTCGAACGCGCCGTCCAGCACCAGGGAGCGCTCGGCGTGCAGGTGTTCTCGAACGTCAACGGCCTGCCGCTCGACGACGAACGGTTCTTTCCGCTGTTCCAGACGGCCGACCGCCTGCAGTGCCCGATCTTTCTGCACCCGGCCCGTGGTGCCACGTTCGCCGACTATCCTGGTGAACAGAAGTCGAAGTACGAGATCTGGTGGACCTTCGGATGGCCCTACGAGACGAGCGTCGCCATGCACCGACTGGTCTTCTCAGGGCTGTTCGACCGCTTGCCTTCGATCAAGATCGTTGCCCATCACCTCGGTGCGATGGTTCCGTACTTCGAGGGTCGGGTGGGGTATGGCCTCGATCAGTTCGGCACGAGAACCTCAGACGAGGACTACGAAGGGCTCCGGCGGTCGATGGCGCACCGCCCGATCGACTATTTCAAGATGTTCTGGGCCGACACCGCCGTATTCGGCAGCCGAGCGGCGACCGAGTGCGGCCTCCACTTCTACGGCGTCGACCAGGTGGTGTTCGCCTCGGACGCGCCCTTCGATCCGGAGGGGGGCTCGATGTACATCCGCGAAACCATCAAGGTGATCGACAGCCTCGAGATTTCGCCCGACGAGCGCGACCGGATCTATCGCGGAAACGCGGAGCGGCTGTTCAACCGGCGCTTCACCGACTGATCAGAGCGGCGGCCGGCGTTGATGCCAGTCAGTCGCGGTTTCAAAGGCATGGGCGACCACGAGCGCCAATCCATCGTGGAACGGGCGCGTGCAGACCTGCAGTCCGATCGGCAGCCCTGCCGGGTTGCGCGAGAATCCGCACGGCAGTGAGATGGCCGGGAAGCCACAGACGTTCCACCAGTCGCGAAACGTTTCCGGCGGGCTCACCGGCACGCCTGCGGGCGACGGCATCGTCGGGCTGAGCAACGCGTCCAGCGGCTCGAATACCTTGTGCATGTCGTCGATGAACAACGCCCTCGCGCGCTGAGCCTGCACGTATTGAGCAGCGGTCAGCAGCGAGCCCGCTTCCACGGTGGTTCGCACGCGTGACACACCGGGTCCTGAACGTCCCACATCCGAGATGTAGCTGTTGACGGCATCGGTGGTGAGGAACTGCCGATGATACGCGGCTGCCTCGCAGATACGGATGATCCGCTGGCAGCGTGCGGCGACCTTCATCCGTGCCGGGAAGGCGACCTCCCGGACCTCGGCGCCCAGACTCTCGAGCACTTTCACCGCCGCAGAGAAGGCGTCGCGAGTATCGGGATGAAAGCCGTCGATCTCCGCCGGAGCGATCACCCCGAGTCGCAGACCCCGCACGTTGCGCCGAAGCATGTTCCGGTAGTCAGGTACGGGGACCCTAGCGCTCGAGCGGTCGCGGGGATCGTGCCCGGCGATGGTGCCGAGAAGAATCGCGGTGTCCGTGACCGTCCTGGCCATGGGCCCCAGGTGGTCGAGGGTCCAGCTGATCGGCACCACGCCGTAGCGGCTGACCAGGCCAAACGTCGGTTTGAGGCCGACTACTCCGCACGTGCTCGCCGGATTCCGTATCGAGCCCGACGTGTCACCACCACAGGCGCCGAGCACGAGCGAGGCAGCGAGCGCCGCCCCGGCTCCGCCGCTCGACCCGCCGGCGTTTCGCGTGAGGTCCCACGGATTGTTGCAACCGGGGGTATACCCGCCGAAGGAGAACTCCGGCAGGTTCAGCTTGCCGGTCAGTATCGCGCCGGCCTTCAGCATGCGCTCGACAATGGCGGCGTCGAAGTCCGGAACGAAGTTGCGGAGCACCGGGGACGCCGCGGTGGTTCGGATCCCCTTCGTGTAGTACGTGTCCTTGACCCCGACCGGTATCCCGTGAAGCGGCCCACGGTAGGCGCCCCTCTGGATCTCACGCTCGGCGGTTCGCGCCGCGGCCAGAGCCTGTTCTCCCGCAACCGTAATGAACGCGCCGACCCTTGGATTCAGCGTCTCGATGCGTGCCAGCACGGCGGTCGTCAACTCCACGGGTGACAACCGCCGGCTCGAGATGAGCCTCGCGGCGTCCGCGATCGAAAGCGACGGAAGGTCGCTGCTCCCCCCGGACCCGGAGACACGCGACGGCGCCCGCGGCGGCGAATGGTTGATGGACGTGCTGACCGAGGCGCCGGCGAGACCGGTCAGGGCCACCGTCGACATTTCGAGAAACCTGCGCCGGGTCGTTCGTTCGTTGTCGCCCTCAGACTCTGACGGCATCGCATCACCTCCGGCCGGACGAGAGTGGTGGAGGGGCGAGGGAGAACGTATCTGCGGGCTCTGCTTCTGCCGGGAGCTGCAGCGCATTGAGCTCGCGCAGGGTCTGCATCAGGCTTTCATACTCGCGGAGAACGAGCTCGAGACGCTCCTCAGGTATCGTGAGACCGTTCGCCGCGGCGAGGGTTCTCAGTGTGTCGCGGTTCATCACCTGCATCGTGTACTCCTGACGTCAGTTTCGAACTCACACGTTTCTGGCCACGCCTGGAGGGCCTGGACCTACGGCTGCACGAGCCAGCGCAGGGCTGCGACCAGGCCTCCCGCCAATTCACGCGGCTTCTCGATGTGGCCGTAATGGGTCATCGGCACGTCGAACAGCAGAACGCGGATCGGGACGCCGGGATTCGCCTTGCGGAACTGGTCGGCCACCTGCA
>JACDBQ010000795.1 GCA_013694845.1 Acidobacteriota bacterium | reverse complement strand
AACTCGACATCCGGGATCTGTCCTTCGCTGTTGTTGTTGTTGTAGAAGAGCATCATCGCGGTGTGCCAGGTGATCGCTCGCTCGAGTGACTCAGGCGTCTCCACCTCGATCATCCGCACACCGGTATTGCGGACCGCGCGCTCGTAGCCGAACCGGTGCGCCTTCTGGATGATCACCTCGCTCTTCATGTCGGCGAGGTTCGGCAGGCTGCCGATCTTCTGGCGGTCCTTGCCCGTGAGCACCGCTGCCGTGCCCAGCGTCATCGCGGAGGCGGCGCCCGACGTGACCATCGCGGCCTCGGACTGCAGCAGGCTCGCAATCCGTCCGCCGACCACGTCATGCAGGTCATTGAGCATCACGTAGTGCTCGGATGCGTAGTTGATCGCCTCCATCACCTCGGGCGGCATCAGCGACGCGGTCATGTCCGTATAGGTGCCGGCGGCGTTGATGAACGGACGGACCCCCAGCTCCGTGAAGTAGTCGCGTCCGGCCCGGGGCGCCGCCGACGCGGTGCCGACCAGCTCACCGCCGCCGATCAAACCTCCGACGAACGGCAGCGTTGACATGCCCTCGAGAAACTGTCTACGGCTCCACATGTGCTCTCCTCGGGAAAGAAATAACTGCCGACTACCGCGTTGCGCCCGCCTTGACTGCCACGAGTGATGACTGGATGCGTGCCCCTCGCGAAAGGACCCGGATGGTCGTACGCGCGGGAGGGTCGTGCGGGAACCTCTCGCGGAAGATCCGGTTGAGAACGTCCATGTCCCTGAGATCCGACAGGTACATCTGTACGTCGACGACGTCTGTCCAGCCCAGTCCGGCGGCCCGGAGCGTCGCTTCCTGGCGCTCGAGCACCTTTCGGTACTGCTCCTCGAGCCCGGGCCCGGCGTCCTCGGCGGATTCGGTGCGTGCGTAGAGCACATCGCCGGCCCGCACGGCACGCGCGCGCGCGTCCCCTTTCCCGGCGGGAGGGATGACCCGCCGCCCGACACTGCTGCGCGCCGCGACCATCGTCAACTCTGACTTGATGCCGCCGGGCAGCCGCGGCACGAACACCATCGCGCGCGCGTGCGCTGCAGGGGGCGCGAACGCCGAAAGGTACGGGCGGTCGAATGCCTCCGCCTCCCCCGGCACTGTGACATAGGACTCACCCGAGACCACGTCGGAATAGCTCAACCCCGCAGCCTTCAGCGTCGTCTCGATGTTGGCGAGCGTCTGCGTCACCTGCCCGCCGAGGGTCGCTGGCAATGGGCGACCGTCGGGAAACTGCCCGCCCATCCCGGAGAGGTACAACGTATCGCCGGCCCAGACCGCCGCCGAATAGGGACCGAGCGGCGCCGGCAGGGAACCGGCTCGAGGCCGCACAACCGAGATAGCGGATACGTCCGCGTACGCCACGCACGAGATCTCGGCCGCGGCATCCTGCGGCAGTCCTGCGGCTTCGATCGTGGTGCGCGCCGGCACCCGTTCCGGGAAGTAGCCCCGGTAGGTTTCGTTCATCCCCGCGTAGTCGTCCATGCTCGCAAGGTAGACGTGGCACTTCACGAGGTTCCCGTGGGTCATGCCGGCGGCGCGCAGCACGGTGCCGATGTTGTCCATTGCGTGGCGTGTCTGGTCGCGGATGCCAGGGGGAAGCTGCTGGGTCTTCGGGTCGCGCCCCAGATGACCGGCCAAGTACAGCGTCTTCCCGGCGAGGATCCCCGGCGAGTACGCCTGGTTCGGCACCATGCGATCCGCGGCAACCACGCAGCGCGACGAGGGCGGTCCGTCCGACGTAGCCTTCGGTGCCTGCGCGGCGAAGCGGAAGGGAAAGAACGCTGCCAACGCGAGCGCCAGCACCGCCGCCGCTCTTTTCATGATCGAAGCACGCGCAGAGACCGTGGGAACGAGGCGACTCTCAGTTGGCGCTTGCATGGCGGCTCAAGAACACGCGCCCTCCCACGCGGAGGTCGGGCAGGACGAACTCCGTCTGCCCCTTGCTGTGCCGGTACGGGATCAGAACAGCGGGCGTATCAGGCGTTTCGTACTGCACGACCGAATACGTGCCGCGCACGCGGAGCTGGATCGGCGACGCTTCGTGCGCGTAGTTGAGCAGCGTGATCAGAAGGGTCCCCGTTTCCGCGTCCTCGTAGGGGCTGGCAATCACGGTCGTCCCGTTCCAGATCTCCAGTACGCGCTGCTGGCGCGCCAGCGCCTGCCGCATGTCCAGCGCAAAGATGTTTGGGTCGGAGATCTGCTGGGTGCGTTCGAGCACGAGCCCGCTACCGACATGGTAGGTGAGCTGTTCATCGGTCTTCACAACGGGAGGATTGGCGTGCCAGGGAAACGGGCCCTTCAGGCCCGGCAGCACCACCGTGCCACCAGCACCTGCGAAACGCTGGAGCACCTTCAGCTGATCACCGTCCGGCTGGTCGATCACGACCAGCATCGCGAGGGAGTCCAGCTTCCGCGATGCGAGCTCTCGCGGCTTGATCACCTCGAAGGGCAGGTTGTGCCGGACAAGCAGGTTCAGGATCAGGAACGCGGCGTCGGCATCCGCGGTGACGACGCCGATGTTGCTGACGCGCTGGTAGCGCGCGGGGAGATCCCACGAATAGAACTCGAGGGTCTTGCGGATCTGCTGCCATTCAGCCCGGGCGACTGGGTGCCCGAGCACCAGGCTCCGCTGAAAACGCTCGTGCAGCGGCAGGAGCAGATCGCCACCCAGGGTACCGGCCTCCGCGATCGCGACGAGATAGTTCTCCAGAGCCGGTCCCTGGTGCATGTCCGAAACCGTGATGGGTGCCCATGCGTAGGTGAGAAGCCCCGGCGCGTCCGGATGTCGCAGGCGCTCGAGATAGAGACGCGCCCCGTTGTTCTCGATCCAGGGCTGCGCAGTGCGGCTGGACACCTGCAGCACGTCCCCCCGCAGGGTGACCCAGTTGAGCCTGACATGGGGCCACGAGCCGCCGTCAATCGTGCTGATCACGCGTGCCCCGGGCGACAGCCGGCGGCGCAACGCCCGCAACTGCTGCGCCGACAGAGTGCCCTTGACCACGACGCCCCCGACCGGACCGGCCGGCAGCTTCAGGGTCACCACCGCCGACGCGTCTGCTTCGAGCAGCACGCGGTAACCCTTCCGCAGCGCGTCCTGCACGGCGGCGGTATTGGCGGCCGGGAGGACGAGGGTCGAGATCCCCAGGCTGTCCGTCGCTGGAACCTGATCGAGGTCCCACCGGACGAGTACCTCGGCGTGCGCGGATGGGCAGGGCCACAGGAACAGGACTGTGAGCAGGAGGACGTGACGGGAACTCCACATGATGTCGTTCACCTCGAATCGGCCGGCCGCAACCGGGACGCGCGGTATTCAGCCTGCAGCGTGCCGCCGGGAGACATCCAGAGCGCGGATGCGTCGGGAAAGTGTTCGAGCAATTTCGGAGCCTCCCGCAGGGGTGTCAGCAGCAGTGCCGTGGACAGCGCATCAGAAGTGGTAGCGTTCGCGGTGATGACGCTGACCGAGGCGCGATCCTGGATGGGTACCCCTCGATCCGGGTCCACTATCTCGCCGAACCCCTCGGTCTCGAGCGGCAGCGTCGCCAGGGACTGCTGCGAAGTGGAGATCGCGGCATCCCGCAGGAGCAGCGTCGAACTCCCGCGGACGGGTGCCCCGATCCGCACCGGCCATCCCTCACGGCCGGGAGGCGCCCCAATCACCGCTATCGTGCTGCCGCCAGCGTTCACCATCGCATCGAGGATCCCCTGTGCTTTCAGAATGTCGATCGCGCGCTCGACGGCGTATCCCTTCCCGATCCCGCCTAGATCGATCGCCACGCAGTCCGAGCGAAGGCGAAGCCTGTTCGGCGTTCCGGTCTCGATATTGCGGTAGCCGACACAACGCTTCGCGGCCGCGATCTCCTCTGCCGACGGCCGGTGCCCATCGCCATGGGCGCGCTTCCACAGCTGCACCAGCGGCCCGACGGTGACGTCGAACCTGCCGTCGGACAGCCGAGAAAAACTGAGCGACCGATCGACCACGTCGTAGAGCGCCGCGTCAACGACGACGAAATCGCGTCCCGTGCTGCGATTCAGTTTCGAGAGATCGCTGTCCTCTTTGTAGTGGCTCATCACTTGGTCGAGCCTGACGATCTCGGTCATCGCGTCGTGGACGGCCCGCTCGGCCGCGGGGCGCACGGGGTGATACACGATGATCTCGAACATCGTGCCCATGACGTAGCGCTGCGCGCCCACCGGAGAAAGGTCTGTAGCGGCGACGAGTGCGCCCCCCAGCGCAATCGTGGCGACAACCAGCAGCCGTCCCTTGGCGAAGCACCAGCACACACCCGATTCTCGTCGCAAGGACATCCGCTCGTCTCCGCTGAGCAAGATTCGATGTTGACGGGTGACTCGCTCCGGCCCAGGTTTTACCGTCGCCGGGGCGGCGGCGCGTTCGGGTCTGATGCGGGGATGTCGCTCCACAAGGGAGCGGCGCGACCGTTCAGGTCCCACACGACCTGGCCGCCTTTGACCGTCAACTCGCACTCGAGTTTCTGCGTGCCGGGCATCTGTCCGCCCCCCGAATCTATGAAGCCGAAGTTGCCCTTCAGCAGATTGAGAACGGCGACGTCTGCCTCTGCGCCGACGCCGATATGGCCAAGGTCCTGACGCTTGATAGCTTCGGCGGCCCGAGACGTGTTGCTGCGGATCACGGCGTTGAGCGACATGCCGAGGTTCAGGAACTTGGACATGGTATTCAGGATGTCCTTCATACCGCTGTTCATGCTGCCGGTATGCAGATCTGTGCTGATCACGTCGGGATAGAAGCCCTGCTTACTGGCGGGGACGGCCTGCCGGTAGAGGAAGCTGCCGCCCCCGTGGCCCACGTCGAAGATGACGCCGCGCTTGCGCGCTTCCAGCACGAAGGGCTGCAGCTTGCCGCTCCCGTCCACGATCGGATGGCGGCCGCGCACGTGGGCATACATGTGGGTAAGGATGTCGCCGGCGCGCAGGTGCTTGAGCAGCAGGTCCTCAAGCGAGAGCGGGGGCGTGTGCCCGCCGAAGTCGATCATCACGGGCACCTCCATTTCGCGCCCCGCCTCCACCGCGCGGTCGACCGGTTCCCATTCCGGTCCGGCGTAGTGGGCGACCTTGATGCCCACTATGTGGTCCCGGAACTGCCCGATGCGCATCGTCGTGAGCTTCGTGCTCATGTCGTTCAGGTCCTGCTCGACGGGCCCGCCGCGCATCCCGTTGCCGACAATGTTGATGAACGAGAGCACACGCGTGCGCGACTTGTCGATGATCTGGGTCTTGAACAACGGGAAGTTCCGCCAGCCCGCGCCCCCGGCGTCCACCAGCGTCGTCTGGCCGCTGCGGAAGGAATGGTGGTCCGGCGGTGCTGCGGTCGGCCCATTGCTCAGGTAGGCGTTCTCTTCGGTGCCGAAGAACACGTGCGCGTGCAGGTCGATCAGGCCAGGCGTGACGTAGAGGCCGGTGGCGTCCACCACGCGGCGCGCTCGTTCGGGCGCAATCTTCTCGGCGACGGCTGCGATCTTGCCGTTCGCGATGGCGACGTCGCGCACGCCGTCCACCGAGTTCCGGGGATCGATGACATGGCCCTGTCTGATGAGCAAGTCGAACTCGGGTTGCTGCGCGTCGACCAGAACTCCGGCGGTCATCATGAACACCGCGAACGCCACCGATCGATAGGGGAACGAATGACGGTCGGACACGGAACCTCCTGGGGCCGGTGCATCAGGTCTGAGGTCTCGCGGCGCATTGTATAGCAGATGCCTCGGGCCCTCGCTCTTGGGGTGCGCGCGCGCCGCGCGTATGATGCATCGAGCGCCGGGGACTGCGCCTCCCATTGTGCGTCCGGAGCCCTTACGCCTCAAGAGGAGAACACTGATGCTCGCTCGCCGTGTTGCTGCTGTTTCCCTGGTCGTGTTGATCGCCGGAGCCGCTCCGGGTGGCGTCAAGGCGCC
>JACDBQ010000788.1 GCA_013694845.1 Acidobacteriota bacterium | reverse complement strand
GGAGCCCCACCGGCGTCAGCAGCCTCTCCCGGACGGTCCGCATCACTGTCTCCCACCGCTCGGGCACCAGCACGGGGTGATCGAGAGAGATGGCCAGAATCTGGTTCGGACGGCACGCAGCGTCGTCACCCTGCTCACCATCGACGACATCCAAGAGATGCCCGGCAGTGTCGGACCAGAATCGCCGGTTGAAGGAGTCTCGAGCCCGGAGGGCATGTCCGGCGATGTCGAGGCCCTCGTCTGTCAGGCGATGGGCGCGCAGCCATCCGTCGAGCAAGCGCAGGGCGTTGTACCAGAGCGCGTTGATCTCTACGGCCTTGCCTCGTCTTGGCGTGACGACCCAGTCGTCCACCTTGGCATCCATCCAGGTGAGCTGGTATCCCTCGGCACCCTGCCGCAGCAGGCCGTCCGCCGGATCGACCTGGATGCCGAAACGCGTCCCTTCGATGTGCCGCCGCGCGATCTGCAGGAAAGTGGGGAGCAGTCGGCGGAGGGTCTCGGTCTCGCCTGTCGTCTGAACGTATCGCTGCACGGCGTGGAAGTACCACAGCGTCGCGTCCGCCGTGTGGTACAGCCCCTCGCGCGAGCCGTCGGGGAACATGTTCGGGATCAGACCGTCACGCACATAGTGGCCGAACGTCTTGAGGATGTAGCCGGCTTCACGGAAGCGTCCGGTGGCGAGCGTCAGCCCCTCCAGGCTGATCATCGTGTCGCGCCCCCAATCGGTGAACCAGTGATACCCGGCGATGACGGTGCGCACGTCCTCACCGGCGGCGCGGGCGCGGGCGGCTTCTTCCGCGCGTCCGGCCGGCGTGATGATGAACTGGTCGGCGGCGAGCACGAGTTCCGCTGCGAGATCGGTTCCACCAGTCCGGCCGGCGATCGCCAGCAGTGAACGGCGGCGGTCCTGTTCGGCAGCCGCGGCGACTGGGGGCGGCAGTCCGTGGATGTCCTTCCACGATTCCGTCGATGCCACCAGCGTCACCGGCTGATCCGGCAGCAGGTCGGCGCGGAAATATCCGGGGCTCCAGAGGGCCCCGACCGACTGGTAGCCGCGCGACGCTTCCATCGCATACGGCACATCCGATTTTCCCCGGACGTCGAGCGTCAGCGCCGACGCAGGGCCGTGCACGACGAGACGCATCGGCGGAAACTCCCCCGACGAGAGCAGCTCGTAACCGTCATGCGAGGCGTTGACCGTATATCTGAGCGAGGACGAGGCATCGACGGGCGCTTCGTATCCGCGGAAGTGGACCGACGGACGAAGCGTCAGCCGCACCGGACCAACGCCGGAGATCAGCCGGTAGGTCACGTGGACCGTGTTCTGCCCGTGCGGCATCAGCACGCGTCGCTCGATCTCGATCCCGCCGACCTCGTAACGCCAGACCGGCAGCCCGAGCTCGAGCCGGAACTCGGCGAGGTGACCGCTGCGATCCGCGGCGTTCGGCCCCGCTACTTCATCTTCGTCGCCAAGCCACAGCGGTTCGCTGCCGCGGATTCGCACCCGCTCCAGCAGATGGTTCAGCATCACGACCCGGCCCAGGGGCGCCGGCAGCGATGCCACCAGCAGCCCGTGGTATCGCCGCGTGACCACGCCAGCGACCGTGCCCGACGCGTAGCCACCGAGCCCGTTGGTGACCAGCCACTCACGTCTCTGCATCTCCTCATCGAGCGGAGCGTCGAGCGGCTTGTCGATCGAACGTCTGAGGTCCTGAGTATTCATGAGTGCGAGGGTCTCGTGGATGCGAGCAGCACCGCGGCCTCTCCCTGCAGGTGCCACTCGCGGTCAGGATTCACGGGGGCAGTTCCCTGCCCCCCGTAACGAACGCTCTCGCTGCTCCACAGCACCTGCCAGTTGTCGTCGGCGCCCGGGGCGAGCAGCGGCTCGGGCGCCGGGGTCAGATCGAGGTCGCATCCGAGATTGATGATGAGCAGGCGATCTCCGCGCGCGCCGCCAAAGAGCCGCAGGACCAGCGCTCCCGGCGCGAGCACGGCGCCGTCGATTCGTCCGACGCCGCCGCTGATCACCGGGTCGGTTCGGCGCAAGGCAATCAGATCGCGGTGCAGCGCCATCGCCTCGGTGTGGCTCGCGCGCTCGGCCGGATCGAGCTTGCTGCGCTCGAAGTTGACCGGATCGTCCGGCGCAGGCAACCGACGCACCACCTCGGGATCCTTGAGACTCTCGAACTGTGCGAGGAACGCCCGCCGGCCCGCACGGATCGGCTGGTGCAATTCCTCTTTGTGGTCGGCGAAGTAACGGAAAGGAGACGATGCGTGAAACTCCTGGCCCTGAAACAGCATCGGCGTCGCCGGACCGAGCAGCAACAGCGCGGTCAGTGCACGACAACGGCCCGGCGAGACGAGGTGGTGCAACCGTGTGCCGAACGCGGAGTTGGCGACCTGGTCGTGATTCTCCAGGTAGGTAACGAAGGAGGAGGCCGCGAGGTCCAGGGTCGGGGTGCCGCGCCGCTGCTTCTGCCACGCGTAATACTGTCCCTGGTACAGAAAGCCGTACTTGCTGCAGGAGATGAGCTCCTGAACAGAGCCCTTGTAGCCCTGATAGTAGGCTTCGCGTCGCCCCGTCATCGCGACGAGGGCGCAGTGATGGAAATCATCGTTCCAGAGTGCATCGAGGCCATGGCCGCCGTCAGCCTGGGGCTTGAGCAGCACACTGTCCTGGGGCTCGTTCTCGCCGACGATGTAGATGGTTCGGTCACCGGCGGCCTGCCGCGCCCGCGTCGCGATCGCCCGGATCACGTGTTCGGGAGAGGCATCCTTGATGTCCTGGGTCGCGTCGAGCCGCAGGCCGTCGAAATGGAATTCGTCGATCCAGTACCCGGCATTCGCCACGAAGAGCTCGCGAGCCGCCTGCGGGCCTTCGAAGTTGATGGCGCGACCCCAATCATTCCTGTACTTGTCGGTGAAGTAGTCGGGCGAGAACTCCGCGAGGTAATTACCGTCAGGCCCGAGATGGTTGTAGACCACATCGAGAATGACGCCGAGGCCAAGCGCGTGCGCCGCGTCGACGAAACCGCGAAGATCGTCCGGGCCGCCGTACTGGTGCATCGGCGCGTAGAGGTCCACACCGTCGTAGCCCCAGCCGAAGCGGCCGGGACACTCCGCGACCGGCATCATTTCGATGATCGTGAGGCCAAGGTCCGCGAGCGCGGGCAGCTGTTCGCGGGCAGCGCGCCAGGTCCCATCCGGCGTGAACGTGCCGACGTGCATCTCGTAGAGGACCTGCCCGCGGGGGCTGACACCAGTCCACGTGCTGTCGGTCCACGCGAACGCATCAGGATCGACGACTTCGGAGGGTCCGTGCGGTCCTTCAGGCTGAAAGCGGGAGCACGGGTCGGGACGCAACCTGTCACCGTCGAGCGCGAACCAATAGCGCGCACCCGCGGCAAGTGCCTTGATGAAGCCGGCGTGGTACCCCTCGGCATCCCGATCGAGCGTCCAGCGCGACGAATCCGGACCCGGGTCGACGACCTCGACCCGGCGGCACGCCGGCGCCCAGACCCGCACGTGAACCCCGCCGCCTCTTTGCACTTCGACGCCGCAGGGCAGGCGGCGGCCCAGGGTGAACACGGACATGAACTAGCGCTCGGCCCGCCGACGCTCGCGACCAGTTAGACGCGCGACCTCAGATGTCAGCAACGCAGGCTCGACCGGCTTCCGCAGCTCGCGCTGCACGTTCGCCAACATCTTGCGGAGCCGTTCGTCGGTGCGGGCGACGCTGGTCAGCGCGACCGAGGGGATGCGTCCGCCACGGTCGGCCTCGAGGGACTGCACCTTGCCGACAAGCGCGTACGAATCGTGGTCGGGAGACAGGCTGTCGCTCACCAGCACATCGGGACGCCAGGCTTCGAGAGACTGCAGCGCCTCTTCGACCGAGCACACCGTCTGGACGCTGGCGCCGCGATGCTGGAGCACCGTGCGAAGCAGGTCCCGCCCCTCGGCCTCCTGATCGAGGACGAGCACGCGCAGCCCCTCGAGTAACGGCCGGTTGCCGTTCCCGCCCGGCGCCAGGGCCGTGATCGGCGGCGCGAGCTTCGGCGCATCGACCGACTGCAGCGGAAATCGCGCCATGAAGATGGCGCCGGAGACATCCCCGCGATTACGCGCCTCGATCTCGCCACCGTGCAGCTCGACCAGCTCGCGAACCAGTGCCAGCCCGACACCCAGGCCGCCGGCGTTGCGGGTTGGCGACGCGTCCGCCTGCGTGAATCGCTCGAAGACTCTCGGCAGGAAGGTCGGATCGATCCCCGGCCCGCCGTCTCGCACGATCAGCCGCGCGTCCTGGCCGAGAGCATCCACGGTAATCTCCACCGCTCCGCCCCGGGGAGAAAACTTGATCGCGTTCGCGAGAAGCTGCCAGGCGACCTGGCGGAGCCGCGGGCCGTCGCCGTGCACGACGATGTCTTCTTTCGGAAGAATGAGGTTGATGCGAACGTCCTTGGCGTGCGCCGCCGGCCCCGTGCTCGCAACCGCCTGGCGCGCTGCATCGTTGAGCCGTGCCGGCCGTGGATCGAGCTGCAACTTGCCGGTCAGTGCCTTGGACACGTCGAGAAGATCGGAGGTGAGCTGCGCCTGCAACCGCACATTGCGATCGATCGACTCGAGTCCCCGCGCGGATGTCGCGCTATCCAGCTTCCCGGTTCGCAACAGGTGCACCCAGCCGAGGACCGCGTTGAGCGGAGTGCGCAATTCGTGCGAGATCGTCGCCAGGAACTCGTCCTTGAGGCGGCTCGCGGACTCCCCTTCCTGGCGGGCCACGTGCGCTTCCCTGGCACGGGCCTCGGCCTCCCGCCTCGCACTCCGCAGTTCCGACACGACCGCGGTGACGAGCAGACCATGCAGAACGAACAGTGCGAGATGCACGTGCGCCGGGCTCTCGGGAGCATCGGCGATGTGGAACACGCCAAGGATGGATGCGAAGACCAACGCGCCAAGGGCGGGCCCCGTCCCGGCCAGCCACGCAACGGCCAGCACCGCGGTCCCCAGCAGGATGAAGTGACTGCCGTCGTCGATCATCACGCCGGCATAGCGGTCGAGCGCGAAGACACCGGCGATCAGGAGGAACGCGATCGTCAGCCGCACGGGGACGGAAAATTTCGAGTGTGGGGACTCGTCGGCCGGCCCGGTCATGGTCTGCGCCCTTACCTGCCGGGCGATGCCTCCTGACGTCGACGTCGCAACCGGCGTGCCATGCTCAGCTAATCTGAACTGTGCTCAGCAGTTATGGACGGGGTTACCTGCGCAGGATGGTGTTCCGACGCGGCCGCGGCTGCAGCAGCCGGCAGTTCGGTTGATGGAAGCAACCCAGACTCAGCAACCTCGGAGAGCACCGGTGTGGATGCATGCGCGACGCCGAGCACCCGGTCAACTAACCCGTATTCGAGGGCCCGCGTGGCATCGAGATAGAAATCGTTGCGCCTGGTGTCACGGATGATCTGCCGCAGAGGCTTACCTGACTTCGCGGAGAGAATGCGATAGATCTGGCTCTGCATCTGCTTCAGCCGGTCGAGGTGCTGCGCTGCGGCCGTGGTCGACTGCCACCCGGCCCACTTGGCTGGCTCGTGGATCATGATCCACGAGTGCGGAAAGCAGAGCCGTCGTCCGGGGCTGGCAGCTTGCAGCACCACCGAGCCCATCGAATACGCCATGCCCTGAACGACGATGATCATTTCGAAGCCCTGGGCAACGATCTGCAGGATGGCGTCGTGGAGGGCCAGCCCATCGGTGACGTTGCCTCCCGCAGTGTTGAGGTAGATGGTGATCGGCCCCGGCCCCTCGCTCGCCAGCTCGCGGATTCGTTCGATCGCCGAGCGCGCGGTGTCCTTATCGATGTCGCCAATCAGGTAAACGTCGCGCAGTTTATCGGATTGATCTTTCTTGAGTGCCGCCTTTACCGCATCGATCAACTCTCCGACCAGGCGATCGCTGAACTCACTCATACCGGGAGTCGCTCGCATTCCGCGTGCCGTCCCGCGTTTCATCGCCTGCGCGAATTGTTCTAAACCAGAACCGCACCTCTCTCGTCCAATTGCACGATCCGACAAGCGACGCACCGAGCACGCCTGGTCGCTGTTCGATTCCGGGACGGACCGTGTCACATACGGGCATCCAACGGAATAACCGGGTGGTCACGATTGACGATAAATCATTGGATCTAAAGGGTCTGGAGGCCACGTGAACCGTGGCACCCCGTTTGGTTAAACTGGATTGCCCGGGTGTCCATCCCGCTCCCCGGATTCAAGCCAGAGGCTCTACATGGTCGACATCGCACGTCCCGCAACAGTAGCGAAGAAAAAAAAGATCAAGCGCGCCCTCATGGCGACCTCCGCGCTGGTCGTCATCATTCTCATCACGGTTGGCGTGTCGCGGTTGAAGCCGGCTGCACCTGGGGTCGACCGCGCCGCCGTCTGGGTCGATACCGTCAAGCGCGGACCGATGCTTCGTCTCGTTCGCGGGTCCGGCACGCTGGTCCCCGAAGACATCCGCTGGATCAACACGACCACGCAGGGGCGGGTTGAGCGGATCCTGCTTCGTCCTGGTGCGACCGTGACGGCGACGACCGTCATCCTCGAACTGAGCAATCCCGAGCTCCAGCAGTCGGTGCAGGACGGGCGTCTGGGCCACCAGTCGGCACTCGCAGCCTACGAAAATCGCAAGGCGGAGCTCGAGCGGACGCTCCTCCAGCAGCAGTCGGAGCTGGCCAGCATCGAGACCCAGTACAACAACTCCGCGCTCAACCTCGAAGCCCAGGAAGAACTGCTGAAGGACGGCCTGGTGTCGCAACTGCAGGTGAAGCAGATCCGGTCCCAGACAGCCGACCTGAAAAACCGGCTGTCGATTTCCCAGCGGCAGTTCGAGAACACCAAGAACGGCATCAAGTCACAGCTGGGTCCTCAGGAGGCCGAAGTCGCGCAGCGACGCGCCCAATATGAGCTCCGGGTGCAGCAGCTCGACAACCTGAAAGTCCGAGCCGGTATGGCGGGCGTGCTCTCGCAGGTTCCCGTCGAAGTCGGCCAGACGATCGGTCCGGGCACCAACCTCGCCCGCGTGGCGGACCCGACGCGCCTCAAGGCGGAAGTCCGGATCGCGGAAACCCAGACCAAAGACATCCGCATCGGTCAGGTCGCGGAAGTCGACACCCGCAATGGGATCATCCAGGGACGCGTGCTCCGAATCGACCCGGCGTCCACCGGAGGCACCGTCGGCGTCGACATCTCGCTCGACGGCGCGCTGCCTCCCGGCGCGAGACCGGACCTGAGCGTCGACGGCACGATCACGCTCGAAAAACTCCCTGACGTGATCAAGGTCGGGCGCCCGGCGTTCGGCCAGGAAAACAGCACCGTGATGCTGTTCAAACTCGATGGTAACGGCGAAGCGCACCGCGTCCAGGTTCGGCTTGGCCGCACGTCGGTGAACGAGATCGAGATCCTCGAGGGGCTCCAGCCCGGCGACCAGGTGATCCTCTCGGACATGTCGGCCCAGGACGCGTACGACCGGATCCGGTTGAATCAATAACGACCGGGGACAGGCAGGGAGCAGACCAACTCGGTGCTGAGAGCTGATAGCTGATGGCTTTTTCAAAGGAGCGACGATGACCAGTTCAGGGCAGACGCTGATCCATCTAGACGGCGTGACGAAGGTGTTTTTCACCGACGAAGTCGAGACGCACGCACTCGCCGGGATCCACCTCGAGATCAAAAGCGGCGAGTACATCGCCATCGCCGGGCCGTCAGGCTGCGGCAAGTCGACGCTCCTGTCGATCCTCGGCCTGCTCGACTCACCGACCGAGGGCAAGTACGTCCTGAACGGGAAGTCGGTTGCGGATCTGCCGTTGTCCGAGCGCGCGCGCGTCCGCAACCGGGAGATCGGCTTCATCTTTCAGAGCTTCAACCTGATCGGCGATCTGAACGTGTACGAGAATGTCGAGCTGCCGCTCACCTACCGCGGCATGAAGTCGGCCGAGCGCAAGGAGCGCGTCATGGCGGCGCTCGAGAAGGTCGGCATGGCGCATCGCGCCAAACACCTGCCCAGCCAGCTCTCGGGCGGTCAGCAGCAGCGTGTCGCCGTCGCGCGCGCCGTGGCCGGCTCTCCGTCGATCCTCCTCGCGGACGAGCCGACCGGAAACCTCGATTCCAAGAACGGCGAAGCGGTCATGGAACTTCTCCGCGAACTTCACCGCGAAGGGGCCACGATCTGCATGGTGACCCACGATCCGCGGTATGCGCGTCACGCCGACCGGTCGATCCACCTGTTCGACGGCCGGGTCGTCGAGGAAGACGGCACCGGCAAACGCGGCGAACGAGAGCTCGAAGAGAGCGGCTTTCATATCGAACACTGACAATGCTGAAGGCTGAATGATGAATGCTGAAGTAAGGGGGCAATTCTGACGTTCAGCATTACTTCAGCATTCAGCATTCAGCCTTCAGCATTGCCATGATCCACGACCTCACTTACGGACTCCGGATGCTCGTCCGAAGTCCCGCCTTCACGCTCGTGGCGGCGCTGTCGCTGGCGCTGGGGATCGGGGCCAACACCGCGATCTTCAGCCTGGTGAACGCCGTCCTCCTTCGTCCGATTCCGGTCGAGCAACCGTCGGAGCTGGCGTCGATCTTCATGACCGACCAGCGGAATCCGGGCAACCTTCCCTTTTCGCATCTCAACTACCAGGATGTTCGAGATCAGAACCAGGTTTTCACCGAGACGGCGGCCTTCACGTTCGCGCAGTTGAACTGGAGCACGGGCAACGATTCGGAACAGATCCCGGCGCAGGTCGTGTCTGGGAACTATTTCTCGCTGCTTGGCGCGCAGCCAGCCATCGGCCGCGGTTTCATGCGCGAGGAGGACGTCATCCCGACCCCCGTCACGGTGCTCAGTCACGGGTTCTGGCAACGCAGCCTTGGCAGCGATCCGGGCATCGTCGGCAAGACCCTGACATTCAACCGGACACCTTTCACCGTGATCGGCGTCGCACCGAAGGGATTCACCGGGACGCTTCTGGGCGGCGGCCCGTCGATCTGGGTCCCGATGTCGATGCACGCGGTGGCCCAGCCGAACTTCGACTGGTACGAGCAGCGCCGCGGCCTTTTCCTGTTTGCCTTCGGGCGCATGAAGCCGGGCGTCACCCTCGAACAGGCGTTCCCGAACGATAACAAAGGACGGGGCGCGGGCGCGGTGCCCCTGCTCGACGCCCGGCTGAATCCAGGCGGGCAAGGTGGCGGGCAGGTAGTGCAGATCTCGATGATCCTGATGACCGTCGTCGGGATCGTGCTGCTGATCGCGTGCGTCAATATCGCGAACCTGATGCTCGCGCGCGCCAACCAGCGCCGCAAGGAGATCGCCATCCGGCTCGCGCTCGGCGCCGGACGCGGGCGACTCGTGCGGCAGCTCCTCACCGAGAGCGTCCTGTTGTCGGTGCTCGGCGGTGCGCTCGGCCTGATGCTCGCCTACTGGCTGATGGACGCGCTCCTCGCCGCCGACCTGCAGTTGCCGGTGCCGGTCGACGACAGCCTGACGATCGACGGACGTGTCCTCACGTTCACCGCCCTCCTCGCGCTGGCCACAGGGATGCTCTTCGGTCTCGCGCCGGCGATCCAGGGCTCGAGGCCCGACGTCCTGCCCGTCCTGAAGAATGAAACGGCCCCGAGCGGTACCGGACGGGGCTGGCACCGGTTCGTCAGCCTGCGCCAGGTGCTGGTCGTATCCCAGGTGGCCCTGTCGCTGATCTCGCTGATCGCCGCGGGGCTCTTTCTCCGCAGCTTTCGCGACGCTCAGGCCACCGATACCGGATTCGAGACGCGCGGTGTGCTGGTGATGGACTTCAACCTCGGGCGCGAAGGCTATACGCCGGAGCGTGGCCAGCTTTTCTACCAGCAGGTCGTGGAGCGCGTCGCCGGCGTGGCCGGGGTGCAGCTGGCCGCGGTCGCGCAGAATCCGCCGCTCGCCGGGGGATTGCTCCGCAGCGTCCTGCCGGAAGGGGCCGACACCACCACCCAGGACCGGATTCTGGTGCAGGTGAACTCGGTCAGCACCGGTTACCTCGACACACTCGGCATCCCGCTGTTGCGAGGGCGCGATTTCGCGAGCACCGATTCGCCGGGTGCGCCTCTGGTCGTCATCGTCAACGAGACCATGGCCGAGCGGTTCTGGCCGGGGCAGGACGCGCTCGGCAAACGGTTCAAGTTCTTCGGTGACGCGGACTTCACCACCGTGGTCGGGGTCGCGCGTAACGCGAAGTACAACGGCGTCGCGGAAGAGCCGATCCCGTTCATCTACCAGCCGATCCGTCAGAACTACACGCCGCAGGCCGCCCTGCACGTGCGGGCTGCGGGGGATGCGGGGGGGCTGGCCGCGACCGTGCGCCGGCAGGTCCAGGAGATCGACCCGACACTTTCGGTCTTTGACATCCGGACGCTCGAAACGCAGGTCGCCGATTCGCTCGCCCCCCTGCGCATCAACGTGATCGTGCTGTCCACCTTCGGCGGGCTCGCGCTGCTGCTCGCGTCGATCGGTCTCTACGGCGTGGCGAGCTACGGCGTCGGACAACGCACCCGGGAGATCGGCGTGCGGATGGCGCTTGGCGCGCAGCCGTCCAACGTGCTGCGGCTGGTGCTCGGTCACGGGCTGCTGCTCGTCGCCATCGGCCTCGTCGCGGGTGTCGTGCTGGCCCTCGGGTTGTCGACGATCGTGCCCCCGGATCTGCTGCCGAACGTGGGGGCGCGGGATCCATGGACGTTCGTCGCCACATCGGCCCTGCTCGCGACCGTCGCGGTCATCGCCAGCTATGTTCCGGCGCGGCGGGCCACTCGAATCGACCCGCTCATCGCATTACGGACAGAGTAGTCAGCCGCCGGAACCCATATGTTGATTACCGACCATCTCAAGGATCGAGCCTCCCGCGACGGTGAACGCGTTCCGCAGCGGTCCGCGGATCCGCGCGTGCTGATCGCCGACGACCAGTCGGACGTGCTCGAAGCACTGCGACTGCTTCTCAAGGGAGAGGGATTTCATCTCGAAACCGCGTCGTCGCCGGCCGGCGTGCTCGCGGCCGTCGAAGCGCGCGAGTTCGACGTGGCGCTCATCGACCTGAATTACACGCGGGATACGACGTCAGGGGAAGAAGGGCTCAATCTGCTCTCCCGGATCCAGGGGCTCGACCCGACCCTACCCGTGGTCGTGATGACCGCCTGGGGCAGCGTCGAGGTGGCGGTCGAAGCCATGCGCCGCGGCGCCCGGGACTTCATCCAGAAACCCTGGGACAACGCGCGGCTGCTCGCCATCGTCCGCACGCAGATCGAACTGAGCCAGGCCATCCGCAAAGGACAGCGGCTCGAAGCCGAGAACTCGCTCCTTCGCGGCGAGGGTATGCCGAGCATCATCGCCGAGTCGGCGGCGATGCAGAACGTGCTGCAGGTGGTTTCGCGGGTGGGACCGTCGGATGCCAACATCCTCGTGCTGGGCGAGAACGGCACCGGCAAGGGTGTGGTGGCCCGCGCGCTCCACGCCGTCTCGAGCCGCGCGTCACGCCCCATGGTGATCGTCAATTCGGGTGGCGTGTCGGAAGGCGTGTTCGAAAGCGAGCTGTTTGGCCACGTCCGTGGCGCCTTCACTGACGCGAAGGCGGATCGTGTCGGCCGCTTCGAGCTCGCCGACCAGGCCACCCTCTTCCTGGACGAGATCGCCAACGTTCCTATCAGCCAGCAGGCCAAGCTGCTGCGGGTCATCGAGACCGGCGAGTTCGAGCGACTGGGCTCCTCCCGAACACGCCGGGTGAACGTCCGCATCATCTCCGCGACCAACGCGGACCTGAACGACGAAGTCAACGCGGGCCGCTTCCGCCAGGACCTGCTCTTCCGGTTGAACACGATCGAGATCCGGATCCCGCCCCTCCGGGACCGTCGCGACGACACGCCGCTTCTCGCCCAGCACTTCCTGCGGCAGCACGCGCAGCGCTACCGCAAGCGTCTGACCGGGTTCGAGGGCGGCGCCATGCAGATGCTGCTGGAACACTCCTGGCCCGGCAATGTCCGCGAACTGGATCACGCGATCGAACGTGCCGTCCTGATGGCTCCCGGTCCACTCGTGAAACCTGCGGACCTCGGCCTGCGGGCGACCGGGCAGGCCACCACCGGCCGCCTGGAAGACATGAGTCTCGAGGACGTCGAGTGCTTCCTGATCAAGAAAGCGATGACGCGGTACGACGGCAACGTCAGCCAGGCCGCGAAGGCGCTGGGCTTGAGCCGCAGCGCACTCTACCGCCGCCTGCAGCGCTACGGACTCTAGTAGACTCAGAATTCCGAACAAAGAGCTCAGACGCCGGACGAGAGAAACTGAGAATCAGGTTTGATTCGGAGCGCTGGGTTCTCTGAGTTCTGAGTGCGCTGTTCTGAGTTTCGACCATTTGCCTTCTCCTCCGCGTCACCCGCGTCTGAGCCACGACCGGCGCATCCTGTTGATGGCGCTGGCGTCGGCGTTGCCTGGCGCGGCCATTTCGCTGATCTTTCTGTGGACCGAGGGTTACACACCGAAAGTCCAGTGGACCCTGAGCGTCCTGATCGTCACCGTCTGCCTGGGATTCGCCTTCGCCCTTCGCGAGCGCGTCGTCCTGCCCCTTCAGACATTGTCGAACCTGCTGGCCGCGCTCGGCGAGGGGGACTTCTCGATCCGCGCGAGAGGCGCCCAAGGCGGTGATCCGCTCGGCGAGGTCATGATCGAGGTGAACGCCCTGGTCGAGACGCTCCGCCACCAGCGCCTGGACGCGCTCGAGGCGACCACGCTGCTGCGCAAGGTGATGGCCGAGATCGATGTCGC
>JACDBQ010000749.1 GCA_013694845.1 Acidobacteriota bacterium | reverse complement strand
CGTGGTGCTGCGCTCCGGCAAGCCGGGGAGTCCCATCGGCGAGGATCTGGTGCTGGAAGTGGAGCCGGGTGTGCGCCTGAGCGCGCGCCTGCGGCGCCCGGCGGGAGTGTCACAGGCAGTGACACTGCTGCTCGACGACCGGGGGGCGACCTCGCAGGACGCCGTGGTTGAGCGACTGGTGGCCGAAGGACAGACGGTGCTCGCGCTCGACGTGCGTGGCACGGGAGCGCTGGCCCCGGCAGCCGGCGCGAGTGGATACGCGGGCGCGTACCAGTTCGCCGCGCGGACATGGTTGCTCGGCACCAGCGTCGTGGCGTGGCAGGCGACTGATGCGCTGCATGGGCTCGCGGCGCTGCGTACGCTGGTGCCCGGGACGACGCACCGCACCATCCGCGCCAGTGGACAGACGGTGTCAGCCGCCCTCTTCGCCGCCCAGATCGATCGCCCGGACGCACTGGTCCTCGAGGACGGACTCGTGAGCTACCTCGATCTCGCAACGGCCGACGTCTATTCAACGGAGCTGTCGTTGATGATTGTGCCCGGGGTGTTGCGCGTCACCGACCTCCCGGAACTCATGGCGCGGGCCGCACCCGCACGTGTGCTCCTCGGTCGCCCGCGAACACCCACCGGCGAGCGCATCACGGCAGCGACCCTGGGCACGCACCTTGGTGTAGCCGTGCCGTCAAACGTGACGATGCTGCCGTAAGCCCGCGGCTCGACAGCACGCCGCTGGACCCGTTTTGGCAGCGGCAACGGGCCGTCGCATCAGAGTGCCCGGCCTCCCGCCGACCCTTAGCCTGAATAATTCAGCAGCAGGTGAAGTCGGCAGTAACAGAAACGCCTCTGCATGATAGAAAGGCCTTGCTAAAGGGTTCCTTTCACCACGCAGAGGCGTCACTGTTGACCACCGATACCGTAACACAGACTGTCCTGTTTCCCGACCTGTGCGACCGGCCCGTGATGGCCGCCTTCAATCAGGCCCACAGCAGCTCGGATGGCGGCGCGGTGTTGCTCAAGGCCGCCGACCGTCGTCTCGGCTTGATCGACGGTCTGGCGGCGACGCTGACCGACCGGCGCGCGCCGCCGCGGGTGCAGCATTCGCTGCGCGACCTGCTCGCGCAGCGGGTCTACGGCATCGCCTGTGGCCATGCCGATGCCAACGATGCCCACGCGCTCGCCGAGGATCCGATCCACAAACTGCTGCTGGATCGCGACCCGCTCAGCGGCACCCGCCTGGCGTCGCAGCCCACGCTCTCGCGGTTCGAGAACAGCGTGTCGCCGCGCACGCTGTACCGGCTCGGCGAGACGCTGGCCGCCACGGTGATCGCTCAGCATCGCCAGCGCCGTCGGCGCGTCCGTCGGATCACGGTTGACCTCGATCTCACCGAAGATGCCACGCACGGGGCGCAGCAACTCGCCCTCTTCAATGGCTTCTACGGCGGCTGGTGCTATTTGCCGCTGGTGGCCTTCCTGACTTTTGATCGCGAGCGGCGACAGTACCTGGTCGCCGCGCTCTTACGGCCGGGCACGGCGCCGGCCACCGTGGGCGTGCCGAGCCTGCTGCGGCGGCTGCTGCCGAAGCTGTGGCGCGCGTTCCCGGGCGCCACGATTCGCGTGCGGCTCGACGGCGGCTTCGCCTGCCCGGAGATCTTCGCGTTGCTCGAGGACGCCGGCGTCGAGTATGTCGTGGCCATGGCCAAAAATCGCGTGCTGGACGCCGCCGCGGCGCCCAGCCTGGCGGAGGCGCGCGTGGTCGCGGCCGTGCGCGAGACATCGGCGCGGGTCTTCGCGGAAACGACCTACCAAGCAAAGACGTGGGCGCGGCCGCGGCGCGTGGTGATCAAGGCCGAAGTCGTGGCGCATCCGGGGCGCGACCTCCGTGACAATCCGCGCTTCGTCGTCACCAATCTGCGCCACGCGCCCGAGACCGTGTACACGCAGATCTATGCGGCGCGCGGCGACAGCGAGAATCGGATCAAGGAGCTGCACCACGCGCTCGCGCTCGGGCGCACCAGTTGCACCCGCTTCTGGGCCAACCAGCTGCGCGTCCTGCTCAGTGCCGCCGCCTACGTGCTGACGCAGACGCTGCAACAGGCCGCCGATCACACCGCGTTGGCGCGCGCCCAAGCGCCGCGCTTGCGGCAGGCCTTGCTCACGATCGGCGTCCATGTCGTCCGCTCGGTGCGACGGATCGTCCTGCACCTGCCCCGCAGCCATCCTGAGCAGGAGGCGTGGCGGCAGGTCGCCCAGCACCTCGGCGCGACGTAACCCCGCCCGTACGACTCACCCTCGACGCCACGGCGGGAGCGGTGTCGCTGGGGGCCACGCCGACGCCTCATCCCGAGGTGATCGGCGCCCCCTGGGCCACCGACGACACCCAGCGCGTCACCGACGCGCCCTCACGAGGCCCCACCGGTGCCCGCGACGCGTCCATGACGTGACCTCGTGCGGCCTGGTGAATAGAGCGGGCTAGTGTCCTGAGTCAGAGATTCGCTGACAATAGCGGCCGACGCTTGCGAGGATGTCGTCGGCCGTCTTGGTCCAGACGAAGGGCGTGGGTGCCGCGTTGGTCAGTGCGAGATACTCACGAATCGCGGTCTCGAGCGCGCGCGTGCTGCGATGGCTCCCTCGCTTGATCTGCCGCTGGGAGAGCAACGCAAACCAGCGCTCCACCAGATTGAGCCACGAGGCGCTGGTCGGCGTGAAGTGCACGTGAAAGCGCGCGTGCCCGGCGAGCCAGCGTCGTACGCGCGACGTCTTATGCGTGCCGTAGTTGTCGAGCACCAGATGGACGTCCCGCATCGCGGGCACGTGCGCGTCGATCGTGCGGAGGAACTGCAGGAACTCGTGGCTGCGATGGCGACGATGGCACTCGCCGATGACCGTGCCCGTCTTGACATCGAGCGCGGCGAACAGCGAGGTGGTCCCGTGCCGCCGGTAGTCATGGGTGCGGCGCTCTGGCAAGCCCACCCGCATCGGCAAGATGGGCGCTCCGATCGGGCGCCTGGATCTGACTCTTTTCATCCACACAGAGCACCAAGGCGCGGTCGGGCGGGTGCAGATAGAGCCCGACGATGTCGCGCACCTTCTCGACAAACAGAGGATCCGTCGACAGCTTGAAGCTCTCCGCGCGGTGCGGTTGAAGACCGAAGGCTTTCCAAATCCGATGGATCGTCGAGGGCGCATGATCGACCGCGCGCGCCATCGAACGC
>JACDBQ010000734.1 GCA_013694845.1 Acidobacteriota bacterium | reverse complement strand
GTGTGGATCCACCCGACCGAGTACGCGCCTTGCCAGGAGTTTGCGGAGACATCCCGCAGTGCGGCTGTAGAGGTCCTGCGCTACCCCTCCGCCCGGGATCCCGGCCCGGGCGCGGCGGTCAACCTCGCGCTGCTGACCTGTCGCGCATTCAGCTCGCGTGCGCCCCTCGAGCGGCAGACCTGGCGGATTCACGTCGACGCCGCGGGGGTACGCGCGATCTGCACATTTCCGGAGGCGCGGGTCGGGTTCGGCCGTGATGCGTTCGCGAAGGATCCACGGGTCGCGAGCATGCCGTGGGAACGCCGCTGAGGAGCGGTCGTTCGTGTCGTATGCTTGACAACCATGGCTGATCCGACCTCGCCCACGGTCGCGGCTGATCCCCGGGGACGGTCGGGACCCGCCGCGCACCCCGGCGACACCGCATTCTTCGGGCATCCGCGCGGGCTGTCCACGTTGTTCTTCACAGAGATGTGGGAGCGCTTCAGCTACTACGGCATGCGCGCGCTGCTGCTCCTTTATATGACGGCGCCGCTCGCCGCCGGCGGGCTCGGTTTCGACACCGCGCAGGGGGGCGCCATCTACGGTCTCTACACCTCCATGGTCTACATGACCACGCTGCCCGGGGGCTGGATCGCGGACCGGCTGATCGGCCAGCGGCGCGCGGTGCTGTATGGCGGCATCCTGATCGCCTCCGGACATTTCAGCATGGCGGTGCCGTCACTGACGACGTTCTATCTGGGACTGTTCCTGATCGTCATCGGTACGGGTCTGCTCAAAGGCAACGTCAGCGTCATCGTCGGGCAGCTCTACGCGCCGAAAGACGCGCGGCGCGATGCGGGCTTCTCGATCTTCTATATGGGGATAAACCTCGGCGCCTTTCTCGCGCCGCTGGTGTGCGGGTACCTGGGCCAGCGGGTCAGTTGGCACATCGGCTTCGCGGCGGCCGGTGTCGGGATGGTGATCGGCTTGATCCAGTACGTGCTCGGCAGCCGGAACCTGGGCGATGCCGGCATGTACCCGGCGCCCGCGGAATCACCGGAAGCCGGAGCGCTGCTGAAGCGACGGGCAACCCTTATCGGCGGGCTCGTCGCCGCGCTGGTCGTCATCTTCGGTATCGGGGGCTATACCGGCGCCCTCCCCATCAGCGCCACCCAGGTCGCGGACGCGGCGGGTGTTTTCCTCCTCCTGCTGGTCGTGATCTTCTTCGGTTGGCTGTTCCTTTCCAGTGGCTGGACGCCCGAGGAACGGAAGCGCCTCTACGTCATCGGCGTGCTCTTCGTGGCCGCCGCGTTGTTCTGGTCGGTGTTCGAACAGGCCGGATCGACGCTGAACCTGTTCGCCGATCGCGACACCAACAACGTGGTACTCGGTTACGACTATCCGAGCAGCTGGTTCCAGTCGATGAACTCGATGTTCATCTTCGCGCTCGCGCCAGTGTTCGCGTGGCTGTGGGTTCGGCTTGCGGCGTCTGGCAACGAGCCGTCGAGCCCGGCCAAGTTCGCGATCGGCCTCGTCTTCGTCGGCCTCGGTTTCGCGATCCTCGTCATCGCTTCCCAACTGGCGTCGCAAGGCGTGAAGGTGAGCCCGATGTGGCTGACGATGACCTATTTACTGCACACGATCGGCGAACTGTCGCTGAGCCCCGTCGGCTTGAGTGCGATGACCAAGCTGGCGCCAGTGCGAATCGCCGGGCTCGTCATGGGTGTCTGGTTCCTGGCGACGTCGGTGGGCAACTACATCGGGGGCCGTGTGTCGGGTCTCTATGAATCGCTCGCGCTGCCGACGCTCTTCGGCGCGGTCGCTGCCTTCGCCATCGTCGCGGGAATCATCCTGGCGCTCTTCGTCCGGCCGATGAGGAAGCTGATGGGAGAGGTCAATTGATTGCGGATTAGGGATTGGAGATTGTGGGTGCTCGAGAAATACAAACAGAAACGAAATTTCACGTCCACGCCGGAGCCGTCCGGTGATGTGAAACTGGCGACCGAGCGCATGCAGGCGCAGAAGCCGGACGCCGGTCTCTTTTTCTGCGTGCAAAAGCACCTTGCGAGCCACCTGCACTACGACTTCCGGCTCGAATACAAGGGTGTGCTGCTGTCGTGGGCAGTGCCCAAAGGCCCCTCGCTCGATCCAAAGACCAAGCGGCTGGCCATGCACGTCGAAGATCATCCGATCGAGTACGGCACGTTTGAGGGCGTGATTCCATCCGGCTACGGCGCCGGGATCGTCATGCTTTGGGACCAGGGCAGCTGGCGGCCTGAATCAGATGATGTGGATGCGGCGCTGAAGAAGGGAGACCTGAAGTTCACGCTCGACGGTTTCAAACTCAAGGGATCGTGGGTCCTGGTCCGCACCGGGGGACGCTGGGGCGGGGGAGACGGCCGCAGCTGGCTGCTGATCAAACACAAGGATGACTGGGCCGGCGAGCTCGACATCACCGAGTTCGCGCCCAAAAGCGTCAAGAGCGAGGGGGACTTCGAAGATATCCTGGCCGCCGACAAGCCGGACATCTGGGAGTCTCACCGTCCAGCAAAGGGTGGCGAGGCTGGCGAGATGCTGGCGAAGATCATCGACCGCGCGGCGGCGCTGAAAGCAGGCAAGACAGCACCAGTGCCGAAAGCAAAGGCCAGTAAGGAACCGGCCACGGGCTCACGCACCAGGAGCATCAAAGCCACCAGGAACACGAAGAAGACCACGTTGCCGGCTGGCGCCAAAAAGAAAACCACAAGGGCGCCGAGCCGAAGTCAATCAGCACGACGCACCTAAGCACATCGCACATCGCACATCGCACATCGCACATCGCACGTCGCACGTCGCACGTCGCACGTGCATGAGAAGCATCATGAACAAATCCGACTTCATCCTGTTCAGCGGCGCGGCGCCCGGCGCCGAGGCGGAGTTCGGCGCCTGCGCTGAGCGGCACGGCATCGAGGAGGTGAACTACACCTTCGACGGCCACACCGAAGCCCGCCGCCGTGGGATCCGGGTTTTGAATCATGAGGAGCTCGAGGCGGGGGACGTCAGTCTCGAGTACGTCTCGAAGCTGATGAATCGCCGATACAGCGACAGCCCCACACTTCGCAAGATCCTGCAGACGCTCTGGTATCAGGTCAACAGCGGTCAGGAGATCTACGTCATTGGCGTCATTCTCGAGGACGGCCATGTGCGGGGCGGTACGGGTTGGGGCGCCGAATTCGCGAAGCTGTGTAACAAGCCGCTGTTCGTGTTCGATCAGGAGAAGAATAGCTGGTTCGAGTGGACCGGGACTGCCTGGAAGAACCGCAGCGGCGACACTCCCAGGATTTCTCACCCCCACTTCACCGGCACCGGAACGCGCGCCATCGCCGACAACGGGAAGAGGGCGATCGAGGAACTATTCACGAAGTCGTTCGAGTAAGCCGGGATTGCGGGTCGGAGATGGCGGACTCAGAATTCAGAATTGTCGATCGACGATTGGAATCGCGGGCCAGGATGCAACACTCGTCAACCCGCAGTCCGCAATCCGCAATCGATTAGCGCCTCTCCTCGAGCTCCATCCAGCGCGCCACCGCGCGCTCGAGTTCAGGCGCGAGCGACTCGATCCTCGCGAGCACGGTCCTGATCTGGTCGGCGCCGGCCTTGTAGAACTCCGGCGACGCCGCCTCTTTCCGCAACTGTCCCTGCTCGGTTTCGAGCGCCGCGATCCGGCTGGGAAGAGTTCCCAGCTCACGCTGCTCCTTGTGCGAGAGCTTGCGCTTCGCCAGGTCCGCTGTCCGCGGACGTGAGGTAGTCGGCGTGTCTTTTTCCCTGCCCGAGGGGCCCCGGCCGGGCTCGCTCTCGTTCGGCGGCCTGCCTGCGGTCGGCTTTCCTCGGGCGCCTCGCTCGGAGCCCGGGCGGTTGCTCTGCCGTAGATAGTCGTACCACCCGCCGACGTACTCCGTCACCGTACCGGCGCCTTCGAAAGCGAGCGTGCTGGTGACGATCCGATCGAGAAAGACGCGATCGTGACTCACGAGCAGGACCGTTCCGTCGAAGTCGGCGATCAGCTCTTCCAGCAGCTCGAGTG
>JACDBQ010000705.1 GCA_013694845.1 Acidobacteriota bacterium | reverse complement strand
GGTCGAGGCTGATGGCCGGTTCGGGCTCCGAGGCAGGCCCGTCCAACGGTGCAATCATGACGGTGGACGCGGTCTGCGCACGTTCGAAAACCACCGACAGTTCATGGGCCGGGTCCGCGCCGCGTTCGATGTGATACGTCGCCTCCTCGACGAGCTCGATAACGACCCTGGTGACGAGCGGCTGGCGGCTGCTGACGGCCACCCGCACGGTCTTCGCGAGCGGGCTGTCGATCGCGGTCTGGGTCGCGGCGCTGGCGCTGGCGCCGACGCCCGCGAAGTCGAGGACGAGTCGTCGTGGCCGTTCGGGCGTCTCTTCCACGTTCGCCGGCGTCAACTGGCCGTCGCCGCGCAGAATAACGGTGGTTCTGTTGCCGGCGTGCGTGCCGTGGACCGACTCGATGATTGTCGCGGCGGCGGGAAGCGGAGAGGCGCTCGGGGCCATCGAGACCGATGCCCCCACGGCCGCGATCGCCAGCACGGTGCACACACCGCGCCGGGTCTGCTGCACTCGGCACCCGTCCGGGGTCCCTTTCACGAAGTCGTGCAGCCTCATCCGCGGTTCTCCTCGCCTGATCGCAACGTCTTCCGTACTTCCTTCTGCTTGACCGTCGAGAGCGGGTCGTTCACATCCTGCGAGAACACCACCGCGTCCTGCGAGATCGACTTCACACTGCCGTCGAGCAATCGCTGCCCCTGCCGAACCGAATAGGTCTTCTTGTCCGGCCCCTGGACGAGCGCGATGAACCCCGATCGCTCCTTCATGATTCCTTTCAGGCTGACCTCGTTGATCAGTATCCCCGGCAAGCCGGCGGGCCGAGCGCCGGTCGACTGTGGCGACGCCCCCCTGCCCGCGAGGCTCACGAACGGATCCCGTCGGCCGGCCGCCTCGTAGGTGAACGCCGCCGGCGGTGCGGCTGAGCGTTCAACCGGTTGGGCCGGTCTACCGGCCACGGGCGGTTGCGGCGACGCGGACGTCGCGATGACGGCCGTCACCACCAGCGCCGCGGCCACGACCATGGTCTTCCTCACTTCGCACCCGCGGGCGCGGCGCCCGGCTTGGCCGGTGCTGCCTTCCCTTCCTGCAGCACGAAGGTGGTCGCGAGGCACTCCGCCAGGATCGTCGAACCCTGGTCGGGTTGCGGCTTTGCTTTGATGGAGATCTCGCTCACGTTGATGATCCGGTGGAACCTGCTGATCTGGTCGAAGAACCTGCCCAGGTCGTGATAGGTGCCTTCGGCCTGCAGCTTGTACGGCAGTTCCGCGTAGAGCACCTGCTGTTTCTGGGCCTGGGGCGTGAACCGCTGGATCGCGAGGTTGGACTGGGTCGCCAGCCCCTGGACCCGCCGCAGAATTTCTGCAACGTCCTTCTCCTCCGGCAGGACCGCCTTCAACCCGTCGAGTCGTGTCTCGAGCTCGCCAACCTGGGCCTGGAACTCCGGCAACCGGCGGGCGGTCGCAAGGCCGCGGGCCACGTCGGTCCGCAGGGACGCGAGTCGGGTCTGCCGGATGTCGAGGTCCGCCTGCATCTCGCTCACATAGAACTTCCAGAAGCCAAAGACCGCGAGGCCGGACACGACGACAAAGGCGCCGATCTGGCCGTACCACGGCAGCCTGCTGAGAGAAAGAGTCATCTGTTGTCTGCTGCGTTATCGAAATCCGCTGACTGCTCTATCGCTTCACTTTGCGGCCGTGAGCGTCGCACCCGCGACGGGCACGGCTGGCGCCTCCGGGTTGCTGATCGTCGCCTTCACCGAGAATTTGACCAGATCCCCGTTCTTGGGATCGGAGGCCATCTCGCTGTCGATGATGTCCACCGGCTTCTTGAACCACGCGCTGCTTTCCAGGTTCGCAACGAAGTCGGAGAGCCCAGTGAGCGATGTCGTCATGCCCGCCAGGGTCATCTCCTGGCCCTTCTGAGACAGTTCGGTCAGCCACAATCGATCGGGTAATGCCTTGCTGATCTCGTCGAGCAGGTGCACGGGCCCGCTCTGGCCACGGCGAAGCTGCTCGATCAGCGTGACCCGCTGCTGCAACTGCGCCTTGCGGGCCTCGAACTTCTGGACCTGCGCCAGCACCGACCGTAACTGCTGGGTCTCGATTTCCGCCCGGGCAATGTCGTCATCGAGCTGCTGCGACGTCTGCCGAAGCGACCAGAACCACCAACCGACGGCGAGCACCGTCGCGAGTAGGATCAGGCTGGCGCCGATCGTGACCCGGTGCGCCGCGGGAATGATCGCCGAACGCTTGGTGGTGCCGCGCTCGACGGCGAGCAGGTTGATCCGGATCATCGGTCGCCTGCCCGCCGGAGCGCGAGCCCCACGGCCACGGCGGCTATAGGCGCGATGACCGCCGGATCACCACCGAGCTTGCGGGCGTCGAACGACACCCGCTTGAAGGGATCGAACGGCTCGACTGGCGCACCGAACCGTTCCGCGAGCATGTCGGTGAAGCCTTCGGCGCGCGACGCGCCGCCGCTGATCATGATCCGGTCGATGCGATCGGAGGCCGCCGTCGCCTTGAAGAAGTCGAAGGTCTTCTGGATCTCCAGCATGACGTTCTCGCTCACCGCGCGCAGCACCGGACGCGCGTCATCGAAGCTGACACCATCGGCGCTGTCGCCGCGTTTGAGCCGGTCCGCCGCGTCGTACGGGAGGTTCAACTCGCGCTGCAACGCCTCCGTGTAGGCGTTGCCGCCGATCGACACGTCGCGCGAGAAGACCGACTGGTCGCCGCTCAGGATGTTGATGTTCGTTGCCCCGGCGCCCGCATTCAGCAGGACGACGATCGCGCCGGGCTCGACACCGTAGTTGGCTTCGTAGGCGTTCTGCAGGGCGAAGGCATCGACGTCGACGACGACTGCCGCCCGACCGGCCTGGGCGATCACCCCGGTGTAGTCGGCGATCTTCTCTTTTTTGGCGGCGACCAGCAGGACGTCCATGGTCCCTTTGTCCGCCGTGCCGGCGGCACCAAGGACCTGGTAGTCGAGGTTGACGTCTTGAATATCGAACGGGATGTACTGCTCGGCTTCCCAGTAGATGGACTCGGCCAGCTCGGCTTCGGTCATCGCGGGCAGCGTGATCTTCTTCACGATCACGGCGTTGCCCGACAGGGAGGCGGCGACGTCGCGGGTGCGGATGGCACGGCCGTCGAACAGACGCCGGATGG
>JACDBQ010000674.1 GCA_013694845.1 Acidobacteriota bacterium | reverse complement strand
ATCTTCATTCCATCCAGAGCGACCGGGACTACAACGACGACGATGTGGCGACCTCCGTTGAAGCGACCGATATCCTGGAGCCCTCGATCCTGATCCTCCTGGGTACGGCGATGTTCGGCTTCGGCGTGGGCCGCTATCGGCGCTGAGGGCGGTCAAGAATCAGTCAGCCGCTGCAGCTTCACGCCCAGCCACAACCGCTCGCGCGTCATGCGCGTCTGGGTCAGTGCCCGCGCGCCCGCGCCGGTGATCGCGAATACTCGGCGGGACGTCGCGTCGGCAGCCGCGGTCCTGGATGACGCAACGAGTCCTTTCGCCTCCAGGCGGTCCAGCGTGGCGTAGACGGACCCGATCGTGACCTCCCGCCCGGTGACGCTTTCGAGCTCGCGGCGGACGTTCATTCCGTAAGCCTCGTCGGCGGTGCGGACGACCGCGAGCATCACCTGCTCTTCCAATGAGCCGAGCAGGACTCGCTGCGGCTCGGATCCCGGTTTCATGCGCGCCTCCTGGTCACTGCCGCAGCACACGCGCCGGGTCGGTCAGGCTCGCGCGCCGGGCGGGGACGAATGCCGCCAGCATTCCAACGAACAGCAGCAGGGCGACGGCGCCAGCTAACGCGACCGGATCTGTTGCCTCGATCCCATACAACAGCGACGACAACACCTTGGTGACCGCGAGCGCGGCAACGATGCCGAGCGCACTCCCGATCGCTACGAGCCCCACACCGCGTCCGACGACCTGTCTCACCACGCGGCCTGGCGGCTGACCGAGGGCGATGCGGATGCCGTAGTCCCGGGACCGGCGGGTCACGTAGTGCGAGATGACGCCGTAGACTCCAACCGCGCCGAGTACGAGCGCGAGTCCCGCGAGCAACCCAAGCAACGTCACGATCTGGCCGGCGGCGCCGACCGCCAGATCGAACACGGACTGCATCGTCGTGGTCTGCTGCACGGCGAGCTGCGAGCTCTCGCGCTGAATGGTCGAACGCGCGGCAGCCAGCAGCGCCGGGATGCCGTCAGGCGAACCGGTCCGCAGCAGGATCGTCACCTGGTGCCAGACGGGTGGCACATGCTCGTACAGCATGTAGCGGGCGGGCACCGGCGGGTCCGTCAGCGTCGCTTCGGCCGCATCCGCGACGACCCCGATGATGCGTTCACCCTGGTCGTCGAACGTCTGCAGCACGCGGCCGACCGGATCCTCGCCAGGGAAAAACCTGGCGGCAAGGGCCTGGTTGATGATGACGACCCGGCCGCTCGACTCACGATCGGAGGGATCGAAATTCCGTCCCGCGAGCAGCGGCATGCCGAGCGTCTGGAAATAGTCCCTCGTCACCATGCGAAACGCGGTCGTCGCGTCCGGAAGATCGGGCTTGCCGCGTACCCTGATCCCCCAGTTGTCGCCGGACCCTCGCAGCGGTACCTTCTGCGCCGCCGCGACCGCCGTAACACCCGGGAGCGCCCGCAGCGCCGGCAGGACATCGAGAATCGCGCGCCGGCGTTCGGCCGCCGCCAGTCGCGTCGGCATGGTCGCATCGATCACGACCAGCCCGCGTGTCTCGACGCCCGGATCTATGGCGCGCAGGTTGGCGACGCTGCGGATCAACAAACCCGCGCCCGCGGCAAGCAGCACAGCCATCGCCATCTGGACGATCACCAGACCACCCTCGAGGCGGCCGCCCCGGCCGGCGATCCCACCGGTCCGCGTGGTCGCCATGGTGGACTGGAGACTGCTGCCGCGCCAGAGCGCAACCCCTGGCACGATCGAGATCAGGACGGCCGCGGCGAGGGCCGCCAGCATCGCGGCCCAGAAGACCGTCCAGTCGAGACGGGCGTTCTCCGCGAGCTCGCCGAGCGGCAGAGACTGAACCAGCACCTCGAATCCGATCATGGCGAGCGCGGCGCCGGCCGCGCCAGCGAGGACCCCGACCAGGATCGACTCGAGGACGAGTTGCTGTATCAGCCGCTGCCTGTTCGCGCCAAGCGCCGCGCGTACGGCCATCTCGGTCGCGCGAGCGTCTACCTGGCCAAGCATCAGCGAAGCGACATTCGCGCAGGCGATCAGCAGAATCACACCCATCGCGGCGAGCGTGGCGACCAGGCTGGGCCGCACGTCGCCCACGAAGAACTCCCGCGCAGGCGCGACCGCTGGGGCCTTGCGCTTGTCCCACGCCGCCGGCGCGGGGAAACGCTCACCGACCGCGCTCGCAATGGCGCGAAGCGGTCCATCGAGGTTGGCCAGCGCCGATCCGTCGGCAACGCGCCCCACCAGCGTGTAACGGCCGGAATTGCTCCGCGCGCTGAGAGGCACCGCGTTCCAGGCACGGATTGCGGGGCTGGGAAACCAGAAGCCTGGAGGCATGACACCGACAACGGTTCGCGACGTCCCTCCGAGACGAAGCGGCTTGCCGACAATCGTGCGGTCGCCGCCAAGCTCCTGCCAGAGCGAGTAGCTCAGCACGGTCGCGGGTTCAGCGCCCGCTAAGTCGTCACCCGCCTGGAACGTGCGACCAAGCAGCGGCGGCGCGCCGAGCACATCGAAGAGTTCCGCAGAGACCGCGATTCCGGGAACCAGGCGCATGGCTCCTCCCGGCACCTCCAGCGTCGCATCGTCCGGACGATAAGCCGCCATGCGCTGGAAACCTGGAAATTCGGGACGGAGATGCAGAAACTCTGCTTCGGACCACGAGCCGGTGAACCACAGAACACCCACCTGCTCCTCACGCGCCATCGGCAACGGGTCGAGCAGCAGCGTCCGAGCGACGCTGAAGATCGCGGCCGTCCCGCCGGCTCCCAAGGCAAGCGTGAGCACGGCAAGCAGCGCATAAGTTGGACGGCTCAAGAGGCGCCGGCCGGCGTACCGAAAATCCATGATCCAGCTCTCGAACATCGGTCCTCCCGGTCGCATGCGGTTCGCACGCGGTTCGAATCCCGTCATGCCCCGCCACCACGAGCGCTGGAACAGCGCGGGCATCGAGCCAATCGCCTGTTGCCAGGCCCAGCGACGCGCGGCGCGCGGGCCGTCCAGCGTCAGCCGCCGGGCAAACTCATCCTGCAGGTCGCTCAGGACTTCCTCGCGCTCCGCGATCGGCAGCAGCGTGCGGAAGATGACGACGACAGGAGCCGGCAGCGGTGGCGAGCCGGATGGTCGCATTCTACATTGTAGAAACGAATGGCGCCGGCGGATTGTTCCGGGCGATGCGGGTGCGCACGCTTGTTGCAGGTGCCCAGATCATGGCACGCGCACTCTGGACTGGATCGCTGAGCTTCGGCCTCGTCAACATCCCGATTGAAATTCACACGGCGGTCAAAGACAAGGGGCCGCACTTCCGGATGCTTCGGAAGAAGGACAAGTCACGGATCCAATTTCAGCGGGTCGCCGAGACCGACGGCGAGATCGTGGAATGGGACGACATCGTCAAAGGCTACGAATATGCGAAGGGTCAGTTCGTCGTGCTGACGCCGCAAGACTTCGAGAAGGCCGCACTCAAGAAGGACCGCGTCATCGACATACAGGATTTCGTCGAGTCCGACGCGGTGGATGACCGGTACTTCGACAAGCCCTACTACCTGCTGCCCGCCAAGGGGGGAGCCAAGGCGTACGCCCTGCTCCGGGAGGCCATCAAGGCATCGTCGCGGATCGGCGTCGCGAAGTTCGTGCTGCGCTCCAAGCAGCGCCTTGCCGCCATCGAGGCGATCGGCGACGCGCTCATTCTGTCGACCATGCGCTTTCGGGACGAGCTCGCGCGCCTCGACGAGTACGATTTTCCGCCCGCGACGCGCGTCGAGAAGAAGCAGGTGCAGCTCGCCCAGCGTCTGATCGAGGAGTTCGCATCGAAATGGGACCCGGAAAAGTACACCGACGACTACCGCGAGAACATCATGAAGGTGGTCCAGGCCAAGCGCGAGAGAAAGACGCCGGACCTCGAGCCGGTGGCCGATCCGCAGTCCGCACACGTCGTCGACCTGATGGAACGACTGCGCAAGAGCCTTGGCACAAAGCGCGCGTTCACGGCCAAGGTCGCGAAGGCCACGAGAGCCGGCCGGAAAAGCGCCGTAAAGAAGTCGACCAGAAAGACGCCGACCAGCCACCGGCGGACAGCCGCCTGAGCCCGCTCTCGTCCACCGCCGAGTCGAACGAGCACGGGCGCACTCGCGCCGGGAATTTCAAGCGCCGGCCGACTCGAGCCAGCGACTCATCTGGGCGTGTGGGACGACTCCCGCCTGCTGAAAAACGGTACGGCCGTCCTTGATGACCACGAAGTTCGGGATCCCCTGTACCGCGAAGCGCGAGGCGATCTCGGGATAGCGTTCGGTGTCGATTTTCAGGACGAGCGCGCGGCCCGCCTTGTCGGCAGCAACGCGAGCGACTTCGGGCGCCGCCACCCGGCAAGGGCCACACCATGAGGCCCAGAAGTCGACCAGCAACGGCACCTTCGCTGTGCGGACGATTTCGTCGAACGTCGCAGCATCGGCTTCGATCGGCTCCGCGATCGCATCCAGCGGCGTCCTGCACGCGCCACAGCGCACCCGATCGACCAGGTTCGCCGGCCGAATCCGATTCTTCTGGCCACAGTTGCTGCAGCTCCGGATCATGTGCCCTCCCTCGAGTTGAAAGTTACTGCAGACTCTGCAGCGCCCCCCTTGCCCTCTAGATTACGCCACCCGCGGACGCGGCAAGCGAGAGGGGGCACTCCAAGGTGTTAGGCTGGGATATGGATCAGGCCGCGGCGACAATCACGGTCGCGAGGAAGTCCGCCAACGACGTCCGAGTCCGGCAGATCTACGTGTCGATCGACGCCAAGGCCGGGCATGTTGAGCCTTCTCGGTAGCGGTCCCGTCTACCTGACCTTCGAGCGCGCGGACGGCTGACGCCCGCGCCAGGCACTACACTCAACCATGCCCGACATTACGTGGGAGCACTTCGCAGCCGTGCAAATGCGCGCCGGCACTGTCGTAAGTGTGGAAGATTTTCCTGGGGCCAGAAAGCCGGCCTACAAGATCAGCGTCGACTTCGGTCCGGAGGTCGGTATCCGCCGCACCAGCGCGCAGGTCACGACCGTCTATTCGAAGAGTGACCTGCTGGGCCTGCAGGTCATGGGCGTGCTCAACTTCCCGCCCAAGCAGATCGGCCCGGTGCGCTCCGAGTTCCTGCTCGCGGGGTTCTATCGCGAAGACGGAGCCGTCGTTCTCGCCGTCCCGGAGCGTCGCGTCCAGAACGGCGCCAGGGTCGGCTGACGATGGACAACGTCTGTCACACACTGGTCGGCATGGCGGTCGCGCGGGCGGGGTTCCGCGAGAGGACCGCACTCGCTACCACCACGGCCGCGATTGCCGCGAACCTGCCGGATCTCGACGTCCTCGTGTTCGCCACCGACGTACCCTCGGTTGCGTTCAGGCGCGGGATCACGCATGGCGTGCCCGCGCAGGTGCTGTTGCCGATCGCCTGTGCCGGGATCATGTGGCAGATCGGCCGGCGCCGCGAACGGGCCGGCGGGATCGGGACCGCCCCGCATTTCGGATGGCTGCTGGCGCTGTCCTGCATCGGCATCCTGACCCACGTCTTCCTTGACTTTCTGAACACCTACGGCATCCGTCTGCTGTCTCCGCTCTCCCAGCGCTGGTTCTACGGCGACGCGGTCTTCATCGTGGACGTGTGGTTGTGGCTGATCCTCGGTGCCGGGGTCGTCATGGCGCGAAGGTCACGTCCGCGCTTCGCCGCTGCAGCTCTGACGGCAGCGACGCTCTATGTCTGCGGCATGCTCGTCTCCGCCGCCATGGCACGGCGGATCGTCCACGACGCGTGGGTCGCGCGCACCGGAGTGGCCCCGCGGGCCTTCATGGTTGGCCCGGTTCCCCTTACGCCGTTCCGGCGGGAGATCATCATCGATGCAGGCGACCGGTATGTGGAGGGATCGTTTCGCTGGATGCCCACCCAGGTGTTTTTCAAGGATGCGCCGATCCCGAAAAATGATGCGCACCCAGCCGTGCAGGCAGCACGTCAGGACCCGGTGATACGCGGCATTCTCGTGTGGTCGCGCTTTCCCGCATGGGACACCCGGAGCGTCCCGGCGGGCGTCGAAGTACGGCTGCGGGACATGCGCTTCCGAGGCATCGACAGGGGCGGGTTTTCCGCCACCACCGTCGTTCCGCACTGACCGTATGCAGGACCTCACGACCGGATCCGTGACCCGCCACCTGTTGAAGACCACCAGCTTCATGCTGGTGACGATGGTTTTTCAGACGCTGTACTTTCTTGTTGATCTCTACTGGGTCGGTCGCCTCGGTAAAGAAGCCGTGGCAGCCGTCGCAGTCGCAGGGAACCTGACGTTCATCGTGCTTGCGGCGACTCAGATGCTGAGCGTCGGCACCACCACTCTCATCTCCCACGCGTCCGGCCGAAAAGATCACGAACGGGCGAACGTGGTGTTCAACCAGTCGCTGCTGCTCGGTGTCGCCTCAGCCTTGATCTTTCTTGTCGTTGCCTGGACGGTCCGCGGTGCATACGCGGCGGCGCTCTCCGCCGATCCCGCGACCGCGAGGCTGGCGTCGGATTATCTCGCGTGGTTCATTCCCGCGATGTCGCTTCAGTTCCCGATGGTCTCGATGGCGTCCGCGTTGCGCGGAACGGGCAATTTCAAGCCGGGGATGATCGTCCAGACCTTCACGGTCATCGTCAACATCGTCCTGGCGCCGATGCTGATCTTCGGCTGGCCCGCGGGACGGCCGGCGGGCGTGGCCGGCGCCGCGATCGCGACCTTCGTGGCGGTGCTGATGGGCACCTTCTGGCTCTCGCTCTACTTTCGAGGCACGACGGCGTACTTGCACTTCCGTCCAGGCACCTGGATCCCGCGGATGAAGTTGTGGTGGGACATGCTGAAGGTCGGGTTGCCCGCCGGCGCCGAGTTCGCGCTGATGGCGGTTTACCTGTTCATCGTCTATACCGTGAGCCGCCGCTTCGGCTCGGCGGCACAGGCCGGGTTCGGGATCGGCCTGCGGATCGTGCAGGCCTGCTTTCTTCCGGTCGTCGCGCTTGGGATCGCTGTCGCGCCCGTCGCCGGGCAGAACTTCGGGGCACGCCAGGCGCAGCGCGTCCGCGACACCTTCCGGTCCGCTGCCACCATGGCGACCGCCTACATGCTGCTGTCGAGCGCCCTGTGCCTGATCGCACCGGCGGCGCTGATCGGCATTTTTTCCGATGACCCTGAGGTGATCGCCGTCGGTAACGAGTACCTGAGGATCGTGGCGTGGAATTACGTGGCGTCGGGGGTGGTCTTCGTCGCCTCGAGCATGTTCCAGGCGGTCGGGAATACGATCCCGCCCCTGGTGACGTCGTTCGGGCGGATGCTGGTGCTCCTGGTGCCGGTGATCCTGCTCTCGCGTCTTCCGACGTTCGAACTCGCGTGGATCTGGTATCTGTCGGTCGGATCGGTCTGGCTGCACCTGGCCGCCAACGTCTGGCTGTTGCGACGGGAGTTCGGGCGACGGCTGGCGTTCGCCGAGCCGTCTCCCTC
>JACDBQ010000662.1 GCA_013694845.1 Acidobacteriota bacterium | reverse complement strand
GGAGCCGAGGTGCGCTGATCCGTATCGGGCAATCGCTTCGAGCGTCGCCAGCGGCTGCTCGGAGGCGCCCGGCGTCCCGTCCGACGCGCCATACAACACGGCGACCGGCGTACCCTCGAGCAGCATCGGCGCAGCGATCGACGTTCCGTTGTCGCGCACGACGCGACCTGTCTTCATGGCATCGCTGACGACGGGGTCGACTTCCCGGCTCTTTCCGGCGACGCTCGCGTGGTCAGGATGTGCGCCGAAAGGCCAGCGATCGAGCTGTGCGCCGTTCACGACGAACAGCGTGGCCCGGGGTAGCAGCTCGGACGCGGCATCCGCCACGGCGCGGAGAATGTCGGAGACCGTAGCCGCCGAATCGATCGCGCGAAAGGCGGCGAGCAGCGGCCCGGGAAAAGGTACGGCGACGGACCCGGCGAGGGCCGCCTCCATCTCCCGTTGCACCTCCGCATTCCGCTTGTCGAGCTGCGCGGACCACCGGCCGTCAGCCTCCGCGGCCGCACGGTCGCGCGCCTGCGTCGTCACGGTCGCGTGCTGTTCGAGCAGGGTGGTGAGCTGCCCGTCGACCTCGGCGTTGATCCGTACGCGGGCGGCGTCGATCATGTTGCGAAAGGAATCCTCGAGCACGGCCCGATTATCAAGGCGTGTTCCGGGAGAGTCAAGCAGCGAAAACGCGACAAGTCCAAGCCCTGCAGCTGTTTGACTCAGGTCGCGGGGAACGGTAAACTCGGAGCTGTTGAATTCAGCATTCAGCATTCAGCAGTTCTTCAAGGGGGCGACCTAGATTCGACGGAGATACGGTTTCGCAGGATGCGTGCCGAGGACCATCAACCTCGACAAAAGATGGAAAACCACTAACTGCGAATACGCAGCTCGCTCTCGCAGCTTAATAAACTGTGAGCGTCCACTCTGGTCAGCCTGCGGGCCGGGGACCGGATGTCATTTAGCAGGCTGGCTGTCAACGGCTACCTCGGACGTTGACGGCGAGATTTTTCGGGGTGGGTTCCCGGCGGTTTTTCCGCCTCTTCACGCCGGGAGCGACACTTTAGAGGTGGATACGCATCGTAGATTCCTGCGGGGATGTTTTTTCGGACGCGGGTGCGAATCCCGCCGCCTCCACCAACTTCGCTCATGAATGCAGGCGAAGGCGGGCGGTCATGACGGTGAACGAGCTTCGGTTGGCAAGCCAACCTGCACGCGACACGGTTGTGCGAGTAGTTCTCGTCCGCGCCGAATCCGCGCGGCGGTAATCGAACGCCGGCGGGCGTTCCGATGCCGGCACGTCTCGCAGCCTGCCCGTGCACTAGCGATACGCGGCCGCTTTGACGATCGCTGCACTAGAATTACTGCTCGTGCCGACTCGCCTCGCGCGCGCCCTTCCGGTCGCGTTGCTCGTCGCTCTCTTCACCGGCGCGTCTGCCGCACAGGCACCGCAGTCGCCTGCGCCCTATACCGTGGTCTCCCGCGACGGCCGCCGCCCGCTCCCCACCCGTACCTTCGACGGCCAGGAAATGTTCGCCGTCGACGATCTCGCGCGGCTCTTCACCCTGAGCATAAAGGAAGACACGATCGCCGGCGGCCTGACGATCGGCGTACGGGGGCAGTCGATTCTCCTGTCGCCGAACCAGGAGATCGCCTCGGTGGCCGGACGCCTGATCTCGCTGCCTGCGCCACCGGCGCGTGACGGCGGGGCGTGGTTCGTGCCGGTGGACTTCGTGTCGCGCGCACTCGGGATCGTCGCCGGTACGCCGATCGAGCTCCGCAAGCCGTCGCGCCTGATCGTCACGGGGGATTTCCGGATGCCGCGGGTCGGCGGCCGAATCGAACCGCTGGGCGCAATCGCCCGGCTCACGTTTGATGTCGCGCCGTCCACGCCCCACACCATCGCGCAGGACGGCAACCGGTTACTGCTTCGTTTCGAGGCGGACGCGATCGACGCCGCCCTCCCGACCACATCCGCGCCCGAACTGATCGCGGCGGTCCGGCTCGAAGGGACGGCCGGCATCTCGATCGAGCTCGGTCCGCGGTATGCCTCGTTCCGCGCCTCTGATCTTCCCGGTGACCGCGGCGGGGTGCGGATCGTGATCGAGATCATCGCGAAGACCACGGAGGGAACCCCCGCACCCATACCGCCGACCGCGCCGACCGACACACCGCCGCTGCTGGATCTCGTACCCGTCGGCACCCTGCGCACCGTCGTGATCGATCCCGGCCACGGTGGCGCAGAGGATGGCGCCCGTGGTCCGTCAGGCACCGCTGAAAAGGCGGTCACCATACAGGTCGCCCGCCGACTGAAGGCCGCCCTCGAAGGCCGCCTCGGCGTCCGGGTGATCCTGACACGCGAGGGAGACAGCGCGGTCGGCCTGGACGAACGCGCCGCGCTCGCCAACAACAACAAGGCCGACCTCTTCATCAGCCTCCACGCGAACGCCTCCGTCCGTCCGGCCGCCGCGGGCGCCGAGGTCTTTTATCTGAGTCTCGAGGAATACGGCGACGAGGCCCAACGCGCGGCAGGCGGACCTCGTGAAGCACTGCCGGTGTTCGGCGGCGGCGTACGCGATATCGAGGTCGTCCCCTGGAGGATGGCCCAGGCGAAGTACATCGACCAGTCGGGCACGTTCGCGCGCACGGTCGAGGCCTCGCTCCGCAGCCGACTGCCGATGAGCCCGCGCGCGCTGATGCAGGCCCCCTTCCGCGTGCTGGTTGGCGCGAACATGCCGGCCGTCCTCGTCGAAATGGGCTTCATGACCAACCCGGCCCAGGAGACGCAACTGGCGTCCGAGGCCTACCAGACTGACGTGGTGGAGGGCCTTGTCGAGGCCGTCATCCAGTTTCGAGACGGACGCGGGGTCCCGGCACCCGCCCCGGTTCAGTCCGAGCGACGATGACGCGCCGCGCGCTTCTCGCGATCGTGGGCTTCGTCGGCGCGGCCGCGCTGCTCTGGTGGTCGCTGTTCGTCGCGCTGCCCAGGTGGTTCCGCGAGGACCCCGTGCCACCCGTGACTTCCGCGGCACCCGCGGCCGCCGCGGCGCAACGGAAGATCACCGCGACGCTGTTCTTCATTTCGGAAGATGGAATGTCGCTGGTGCCGGTCCAGCGCGAAGTCAATTTCGCCGAACCGGCGGTGGAACAGGCCCGACAGATCGTCGAGGCGCAGATCGCCCCACCCGGTCCTCCGCTCGGCACGGCAATCCCGGCGGCGACGAAGCTCCGCGCGATCTTCCTGAGCGATCGCGGTGATCTGTTCGTCGATCTGACCGCGGACGTGACCGCGCGCCATACCGGCGGCGCGCTCGACGAACTGTTCACCGTCTACGCGATCGTCAACTCGCTGACCGTGACCCTTCCGGCAATCGCGCGTGTGCAGATCCTGGTCGACGGCAAGGAAGTCGACACACTGGCGGGTCACGTCGACCTCCGGAACCCGCTCTCGAAGAACCTGACCTGGGTCAAGGCAGATAATCCATCATGACGAATCGTACCGACGGGCGGTTGCCCTCGCAGCTCCGGCCCACCCGCCTCTCTCCTTCGTTCACGATGCACGCCGAAGGATCGGTGCTGATCGAGGCGGGCAACACCCGCGTCATCTGCACCGCCAGCGTCGAAGAGCGCGTGCCGCCGTTTCTCCGGAACACGGGAAAGGGCTGGGTGACGGCGGAGTACGGGATGCTGCCGCGCGCCACCTCGACGCGCACCCAGCGCGAGTCGAGTGCCGGCAAGGTCGGGGGTCGGACACAGGAAATCCAGCGCCTGATCGGCCGCTCGCTCCGTTCCATCACCCGGCTCCCCGAGCTCGGTGAACGGACGGTCTGGATCGACTGCGACGTGATCCAGGCCGACGGCGGCACCCGCACCGCCGCGATCACCGGGGGCTTCGTCGCCTTGGTTCTCGCGCTCAAGCAGATCCGCGCCAAGGGGATGATCCGGTCGTTGCCGGTCATGGATTTCGTGGCCGCTACCAGCGTGGGGGTCGTCGGCGGGACACCGATGCTGGACCTGGCGTACGACGAGGATTCGAAAGCAGACGTCGACATGAACGTCGTGAAGACGGGCGACGGGCGGTTCATCGAAGTGCAGGGCACGGCGGAAGGCCCGCCGTTCGAACGGGAGGCGCTCGATTCGCTGCTGAGCCTTGCGGACGCGGGCATCCAGGAGCTCGTTACATTGCAGCGATCGATCGTCGGCGACTTGCGGTGACCCTGACCCTGCTCGTTGCCACGACGAACCCGGGCAAGATGCGCGAGATCGCGAGGCTTCTCGGACCGTTGCCGCTCACCCTGGCCAGCCTCGATCAGTTTCCCCGGATCGCGGAACCCAAGGAAACCGGAAGCACGTTCGCCGAAAACGCCCGGTTGAAAGCGCTCTACTACACCCAGGCGACCGGCCTCGCGAGCGTCGCGGATGATTCGGGACTCGAGATCGACGCGCTCGGCGGCGCTCCCGGCGTGCATTCCGCACGATGGGAAGGCAGCGACTATGCCGTCAAGTTCAAAAAAATCTACGAGCGACTGGACGCCCGGAACGCGCGCGGCAGCGCGGCGCGATTCGTTTGCCGGGTCGCGCTCGCCGAAAGTGGCCGCGTCATCTTCGAGTCGGAAGGGTGCATCGAAGGCCGCATCGCCGATGCCCCGCGTGGCGAGAACGGCTTCGGCTACGACCCGATCTTTCTCTATCCACCGTTGGGACAAACGACCGCCGAGCTCGAGCCCGACGTGAAAGCCACGGTCAGCCACCGGGGCAAAGCCTTCGCGGCGCTCCGCGCCTACCTCGAGTCGTCTCTGCAGCGCGACTTGGAGCTACGAACGCCGAACTCCGAGCTACGAACCACGAATCGTTCCAAATAGAAACTCCAGGGCTTCGGGCAACCGCGCGGCCCACGCGGATTCGGTGTGGCCGGCGCCGGGAGCCACTCTCAGCCGCAACCGCCGCTCGCCGAGGCCGGCCCGCCTCAGGATTTTTTCCAGCTTCAGCACGTTGCCGAGCGTTTCTTCGTTCCAATCGTCACGGCCGGTTTCGGTCGTCCCCACACCCAGGTAAATGCGCGAGGGCCATTGTTCGACCTTGCGCGCCAGGCGCAGCAGATGGGCGCGGTCCACATAGAGGGAAGGACTTTCGAGCAGCAGGCGCCCGAACGTGCCGGGCTTGACGAGCGTCGTGTAGAGGGCTGCCACCGCCCCGTACGATGACCCGCCGAACCCGGTGGCGGACGCGGTCCGCAGGACCGGATAGGTGCGACTGACGAATGGCATGACCTCGCGCGTGACGAACTCCGCGTATTCGCGTCCGAGCGGACGTCTCGCGGTCGGATTCCGCTCATCCTCGACCGGCAGATACTCGCGGCCGCGTCGCTCCCGTCCGTGGTCTATGCCGACGAGCAACATCGGCGGTATGCGCTTCCGGCGCACGAGGTCGGCGGCGGTCTCGCCGGCCTGCCAGGTGGTGCCCACGAATGCCCGCGACGGATCGAAGAGGTTCTGGCCGTCGTTCAGGTACAGCACGGAATAGCGATACGTCCGCAGCCGACGCTGGAAGCCGGGCGGCAGCCAGACCGTGATGCGTCGCGTCAGGCCCAGGTAGACGCTATGGATGTCGTGGGTTACAAGCACGGGTTAGGGCGGGGGGCGGGGGGCGGGATGCGG
>JACDBQ010000657.1 GCA_013694845.1 Acidobacteriota bacterium | reverse complement strand
GTCTTCCACAGTACGACGTCCCTGGACTTCATTTACTTCCAGTTCTGAGAGCGTCTGTCCTGAGAAAGCATTCTGGCGAAGGGACCTACTTCAGCGTGACCCGCGTCCAGTCCCAGCCTTCGAGGCCCTTGTCGTTCACGGCTTTCACGGAGATGACCATGCCGGGCTGCACCTTGGACACGGTGGCCTGGGGACCGCTGGTTTTTGTCCGGTGCGCTTCGGGATTGTTCGCCGGACCGTACGCGACGACATAACCGGAGACCCCGGTCTCTGGACTGGGCGTCCACGAGATCGTCGCGGTTCCCTTGCTGAAGCTCTCCACTCTCAGGTCGGTGAGTCGGGACGGGCTCGAAGCCATGAGCATCAGCGTAGCCGCCGTCGTCTTTGCCACTTCGGTCACGAGCTGGTGGTTGATCGTATCCAGGAGGTCGTGCGACTGGTGGTAATGCGGATTCCCGAGCACCGGGTAGGAGCCGATTCCGCCGACGATGTCTCCGTAGGCTTCGTAATAGGCAGCCGCGTCCGTGCTCTTGTAATAGAGGGCGTCATAGGTGATCAGGCTCGTGAAGTGCATCGCGGCGCCGTGCTGGATATCGCGGATTCCGGCATTCGAGTAACGGATCGTGTTGTCCAGCCGGTGGTCGTTCGCCCAGCCCACCATGTCATTGTTCAGGGCGCCGACGATGTGGACCTTGGCGGCCACCGCCCGCCGCACGTACTCGCGGCTGCCGAGCAGGCCGGCCTCTTCGCCGGTGAACGACGCGAACACAATCGTCGCCGGTTGTGGCTGCTTGGCGAGTATGCGGGCGGTCTCGAGTAACGCCGCCGTCCCGGACGTGTCGTCGTCCGCGCCCGGCCCGATGGCGACGGAGTCGTAGTGGCTGCTCACGACATAGACCAGCTCGGGGTTCCTCGTCCCTCTGAGCGTTGCGAGGACGTTGGCTGTCTGCCCGCCGAGCGCTCCACGACCGGCGAACCACTGATACTCGGGCTCGTAGCCGAAGGACTTGTACGTGTTGAAGAGGTACTCGCTTGCGAGCCTGTTGCCGGGACGCGTAATGTGCTTCGAGTCGAAATCGAAGAGCGCTTTCTCGTAGCCGAAGATGCGGGCGACCGAGGCCTGGCCGACCACCTGCCGTACGTTGGCCGCGATCGTCGCAAATTGCCGCTGTGTCTTCTCGCGCAACGCCTGTTCAGCGGCGAGGTTCGACCGCAGCCTGGCCCTCAGCTCGTCGCGAGTCACCCGGCGTGACAGGTCGACGAGATATACGCCGCGCTCGGCCGATACCGTGTCACCGTCACGCTCGGCGACGATCAGCAGCTTCTGGCCATCCGGACTTGGCACCCAGGAGTACTCAGGGGCGATCGTTCGGATCGTGTTGTTATGGAAGAGGCGGGTGCGCTTTCCGGTCGCGAGGTCATAGAGGAAAGACCGGCGATGGCGCGCTTCACCGATCATGCCCACGAGCCGGTCGTTGTCCAGAAATCGGGGGAGCAGGTCGTGCTGGATATCGCGCGTCAGGCGCGTTTCCCCCGTTCCGTCGCGGCCAATGAGATGGATCTCCCAGTCTTCCTTCGGAGTGATCTGAAAGGCGAGGCGTTTCCCGTCCGGCGAGAACGCCGGCGCGTCGAGGCGCTCGGGACCGCTGCGGATTGCCGCGGCAGCCGAAGGATCGTTCACGGCCGCAACCATGAGGCGTGTTTCGTTTGCCGCGCGGGCGAGATACGCGATCGAGCCACCGTCGACTGAAAACGCGGGGGCGGATCCGGCGATGGTCGCGACTTTGCCATCCGGCAACGTCAGCAGCCGGAAGCTCTGGTTGGCTCCCTGTCCACCACCCCCGCCCCCGGCTCGACCCGCGCCGGCCAGGCGGACCGTGAACGTCAAGGCGGTCCCGCTGGCGTTCATATCGCCGATAACTTTTTCGCCGTCGCCGCTCGTGAGGGCAGCAGGTGCGGCTCCGTTCTGAATCCAATAAATCTGGCCACTCCCGTCCGCGGGGGAGCCGGCAAACAGGATCCCGGTCGCTCCGAACGCCAGTGACTGCTTGCGAAGCTGCCCGGTCTCCATTTCCGTCTCGCGTCCCGACGCGATCTCCCGCACTACCAGCCGGGACTCGAGCGCGATCCGGGAGTTGAACGCCGTGAGCCGCTGGGCTCGTTGATTCGAAGGTCCCACTTCGACGCTTGCCGCCGCCTCCTGCAGCGCAGGAGTCGAGGTCACTCTCAGATAGGCGAAGCGGTTGCTATCCGGAGAGAACACGCCTCGAAATCCTGAAAGGGTCGCGACCTCCTTCGTCGGATCCGCCGCGGCGAGGAGCCGGATGGCCCTCGCTCTGAGCGCACCGGTCTGGTAAGCGATGTAACGGCCGTCGAGCGAGAACTTCGGCGACTCACCGTCCGTGGTCAACTCACGGGTGTGGAAGAGCTCACCGGTCTGCAGCGCGATTGTTTCTAGGGCCTCATCAGCTCCGGCGCTGTCGAGCACCTGCAGGTAGGTCGTGAGCGCAGCCACATAATCGCCGCGATCCCAGGCGACCGCAGCAGCGTCAATCGGAGCGTCGGATGATCGCCCCGACAACGGAATCCACAAAGCGGCAGCCACGGCGGTCGCTGAAATCAATCGGCGCATCCGTAAATCCTGCCACAGCCGACGATCTTCGTGGGGCGTACGCCTTGTCATCCCGAGTTGTGGAGGGGGGTCCCGGACCGTCCAGCTTACCCATGGCTTTGAGGGCGAGGAAGTCAGATATCCCGAGGGCCGTGCTGAGGGAGACGCTTGTGATGGCGGGGTGTAGGGACCGCGATCGCCCTGCGGTCGCTAATCGCACTCGCGGGGTTACGCGGTCCCTGATCTTCGTCCTACTTCTTCTCGATCGACCCTTTCAATGCTGCCCAGTGGCTGCGAAGCTGTTCGACCTGAGCCTTGGTCAGCGTCAGCCCGCCCCCTTCGTCCTCCAGTTTGAAGAGCGCCTCGATCGCCGCGACGTGACGCATGATGTCTGCGTTCCCCGTCGTCGGCTGCGTGGCTCCCTGGGCCGCGGACGTCTGCGGCGAGGCGGTCGTTGAAGACGTAGCCGCTGGAGGAGTCGCGCCCGGCGCAGTCATCGACCCTGCCGCGGGTGGGGTGGACGATGCCGCGGGGGCGGGGGCCGGTGCACTCGGCTCAGTGGTGGTCGCGCTGGGGCTGGTCGAAGCGCTTGCCGCGCCTCCGCCGGCCGCCTTCTCGAAGTCGCTCAGGTTGCGACGAAGTTCCACGAGCTTGTCGCGCAGCGTGGGATCCATCGTCGACGCCGCCGAACCGGAGGTCCCGACCGCGCCGGCCGTCGCCGCCGGATCTGTCGTGGCGCCGGTGGTCTCGGGACCGAGCAGCGAGGCGAGATTTGCCGAGACCTTGGTGTACGAGCCACGCCACTCGCTCTGAGCGGTGATCAGCTCGTTGAAGTTGGAAATCAGCTGCGATACCTGGGTACGCGCTTCGCCGGTCAACTGCGAGGCTGCCGGGAGCTGCGTCATGGCGCTGAGCGTATTCCGTGCCTCGGTCAGGTGTCGCCGCGCCGCCGGCTCGTCCGGCTGGGCCGTAGCAGTCGACTGCGCGGCCGGCGACGTCGACGTTGCCGGTGTTCCGGATGCGGGCACGCCGGCAGCGCTCGAAGCGCTGGACGTCTGCGGGGCCATCGGATCGGGCTGGGTCGGCGAAGTGCTGGTCGTCGGCGTTGCGCCAGTCGGCTCCGCAGTTGGCGGTGTCGATGAGGCCTGCGGCTGGCCGCCTGCCATCGCGGTGGCGAATGCCGTCAGATGGGTGCGCACCTGGGTCAGGCTTGCGCGCGTGGCATCATCGAGAGCTACGGTGGCGGCCGGCTTTGATCCGCCGGTGCCGGTCGGGGTCGCCGCCCCGCTCGACGTGCCCGAGTCGGGACCAAGCAGCGTCGTCAATGCTTTATCGATCGCGGCGACTTCCGTGCCCCAGTTGGCGGCGCGGGATCCGGTCGTGGCAGCTGGGCTGCGATTCGCAGCTCCAGCTGCGCTCGGCTTCTCGTTCGTCGCGACCGTTCGTTCAAGAGTGTTCAGGCGCCGCTTGACCTCGGCGACCTGGGTTTTCGCGCGGACACTCAAGGTTGCGGTCTTTATCTCGGCGAGCGCGGCTGTCGCTTTGGCCAGGTGCTCGCGCGCGGCAACCGTCGACCCCGCGGTGGGGGTGGGCTGCTGCTGGCTCGTCGCTGGCGGCTGAGCCGTTGGTGGCTGAGGCGTCGCCTGGGTCTGCGCGGCCCCGACGGCGGGTAAGGTGATGAGAGCGGCCGCTGTGCAGGCCAATGTCCATTTCGTGGTGGAACGCGTCATTTTCCGGCTCCTCCTGAGCACAAGTGTCAATCTTCTCGCTGGCCTGGGAAGGAGCAAGCAGAGTGCCACGCCGGTTCTGTCCGGTGAACGGGTTTAGCGGACGAGCTCAGCAAGGTCGTGCAGGAATTACCCGGGAAAACGAACGCGCAGCCCGACCGTGGCCTACTCAGGGCGCTGCCGCGGGGCGACCCTACTGGATCGCCACTGCCGCAGCAGTTCGATCACCATCGGAAGCACGGAGACGGCGATGATCCCGAGCACCACGAGCTCGAAGTTCTCCTTGATGATCGGAATCGCACCGAACAGATATCCCGCGCCCACACAGATCAGCACCCACAGCGCACCGCCGAGGATGTTGTAGAACGCAAACGTCGCGTAGGTCATCGAGCCTGCGCCGGCCACGAACGGAATGAAGGTGCGGACGATCGGCACAAACCTCGCCATGACGATGGCCTTGCCCCCGTGTTTCTCGAAGAACTCGTGGGTGCGTTCGAGGTGCTTCGGGTTCAGCAGCCGTTCGAGGCGTCCGGTGCGGCCCTCCGGCCGGAAGACTCGCGGGCCGATCTGCCGGCCGACGTAGTAGTTGACCGCGTCGCCGAGCACCGCCGCGGTAAAGAGCACACCCGCTGCCACCCAGATGTCGAGTGCGCCGGTCGCGGCGATCGCGCCGGCGGCGAACAGCAATGAGTCTCCCGGGAGGAAGGGCATCACCACGAGACCGGTCTCGGCGAAGATGACGGCGAAAAGGAGTCCGTACACGAGCCGGCCGTGGGCAGCGACGAACGTGGTCAAGTGTTCGTCGACATGCAGGAATACGTCGATCAGTTCACGCATCAGTAGCCGGTCAGTGTACTCCGCCTGATTCCTGCCGGGCAACCGAAGCGCGATGGGTCTTCACGACGCTGGGCCCGCGCGTTCAACGCGGAAGGAACTCGACGGCGATCACGATGCCGTCGACGGCAGTATCACCAGTCGCAGGGCGCCATGTCAGGTAAACCTTGTCGGGTGGGACCCGGGGGCCGCACTGGACCGGGCCGGTCAGATCATCCCGATACGAGAGAAACTCGACCGCGTCGAACGTCTTCGCGGTGTAACGGGCCGGGCGGTCTCCGATGCGCACGTGGAGGATCAGACCGTCCCGCGGGCACTCGATACGCTCGAAGGTTGCCTCCAGCCGCTGCTCGCCCGGTTGAAGCTCACGAAAGAGGGGTACTACCACTCCCGACGGCCGCTCCGTGCGAGCCGGATCCCGGCGGACGGCCGCAGCGGTGTCGGCAGCGCGCGCGCGTGCCTGTTGCGCCGTGACCGCATCTCCCATGACGCTGCGCGCGTAGTCGCGCGTCTCTTTGGGGAACCACGGTGACAGGAGCGGCGCGAGCAGCTCCCGCGCGGCCGTGAACTCCCCGCGCACCGAGTGGTGCTGTGCCTGCCAGATCGTGTAATCGGCGCGACCCGGGGCGAGGCGTCTCGCTTCCTTTATCAACGCGAGCCCCTCGTCGCTCGGCCCGACGATCATGGCCCGCAGGGCGATCGCGTGTGGCAGCTCCGGCCGGCGCTCCAGTACCCGCCGGAATGCCGCGTCCGCCGCCTGACCGGCACTCCGGCTCTCGTCACTGCGCGAG
>JACDBQ010000636.1 GCA_013694845.1 Acidobacteriota bacterium | reverse complement strand
AGTCGACAGCTCGTCCGTCGCCAGTCGGATTGCTGCGGGTCCGACCGGGGAGAGTGCGATAGGCCTCGGTCTGGCCTCCTCATGCTGCAACAATTCGACCCGACGCGAGTCGCCGGTCCCTTCCTTCCGAAGCAGCTCATCCAAGGCGGCGCGCGCATCCGCGCCTGACTCGATCCGGGTGCTCGAGATCTGAAGCGCGCGATCGAGCCATTGGCGGGTCCACGGCGACAGCATGTTTCCGTCGCGGCCGGCCGAGTGGCCCAGTCCATCCAGGAGCGTTTCGAGCTGCGGCAGCTCGCTCGCGGTCACTTGCCGTCCAAGCAGCACCGACACCGCGACAAGCCCGAGTTGATACCAGTCGGTGGACATACCGAGACGCGGGGTCGCACCGCCCGCCGCCGGCGGCAAGGCGATGCCGATCGATGCCAGTTGAGCGGTCCCCAGATTGAGCGTGTCGATTGCCGGCCCGACCACGTGTTCGACAATAGTCAGGCGTCCTTCTGGGGAGACGACGATGCGATCGGCACTCAGAACGCCGTGCGAAATGCCGTCATCGTGCTGCTGAAGCACGACCAGTGCCGGCGCGAGCTGTCGGATCAGCGTCGCGGCGAATGCGGGCCCGCGTGCGTGGTGGAGGACGTCGGAGAGTCGCTTGCCCGGCGTGCAGTTCGAGATCAACGCGAGGTCTTCGTCGGGCTCGAGACGCTGGACGGAGCGTACCCGGGCGAAAGCCGGGTGTCGGAAGTGACCGAGACGTTGCACCCGCTCGCGCAACGCGGTCTCGAAGCCCTGAACCTGCGCGAAGTCGGGGCGGAACCGAAGCAGCTCGAGAGAAGGCGCGGCGCTGTTGTCGAACATCAGCAGCCGGTCGCCGAGCCCGTCAGACAGGCCCTGCGCGTACCAGCTCGCGCGCGCCTTCAGTGGCGACGAAGGCGCGTCCGTGTCGTCGTGAGAATTCGTCCGCTCTGGCATACAGTTCGCTATGGTCGGAACGCGGTCCGGTGCCCCTCGGCCGCGTCCTTCGCCAGCAGGCAGGAACCAACGACGGTCATCTGGTCCGCTGTGTATGACGGGGCCGACGCAACCTGTGGGCAGATCCGTACGTCACGCGGCGCGCCATTCGGACCGAAGACGCAAGCCGGTGACTTCCAGGAATGCGCTCAGGTTGCCTCTTCGACGGTCGACACCCGTCGGGCGCCGGCCGGTCTTTTCAAGCGAGAGATTTTATGAGAGCCGTGATGTGAAATGGCCGCTCGAGACGCGTCGCAGGTGCCACTCGCCAGGACGATCACAGGGTTGAGACACTTGCGCCGGATCAGCCGATCAGCCTCTCCGCGTACGGATCTTGCCACGGGCTGGACGGATTGACAAGACTTCAGCAACCTCAAGGTCCGCACCGGTGACAGGACCTGCTCGTCTTGAATCTGCGTCCGACGCCCTCGCCACCAAGCTGCTTCTGGTTCTCGACCCTCTCAGCCTCGGTCGAAGGATCTCATCGCATTCCCCCTCTAACGGGTTAGCGGCGCATTCGCGCCAGTTCAGAGGGAATCGCGATGAGATACTTCACGATGTATGGAATCGTCTGGGCGCTCAGTGCGTCATCCTTCTCGCCCAACCAGCTTCCATCCCGACCCGCACGGACCCCCAGGTTGTCGTGACCTCGCCAGGTGCGGGGACCGACGCACTTCCGGGAGTGTCCTCGTTGTTCCGCGATCTTGCCCGCGATGTCTGGCACCTCCCCTCGTGGGAAACGGCCGTCGTCCTTGGTGCCGCAGGGGGGGCAAGTTTCGGGATGAGGAATCAGGATCGAACGATCACAACCCGCCTTGCGTCATCGCCGATGTTCGATCGCGTGTTCGAGTCTGGAGAGGTTCTCGGCGGGGGCCTCGTCCTGGTCGGTGCCGCTGTCGCGACCTACACCGCGGGTCGAGTCATGCAAGATCCCAGGGTCGCCACCGTCGGGTCGGACCTGGTGCGTGCGCAGATTCTCAGCGCCGTACTCACACACTCGGTCAAGCGGCGGGACACCTTCACGCCTCGGCGACCGTGACACCTACCACCAATGCGGGGGTCGTGTGGGGGTTCTTCGGCGCGCCGTTCAACGACAACAACCCGAACGACCAGGTTGTGCTGCCGTTCAGCTCGGGCGTCGGCGGGGTGATTTTGGGCAAATGGGACGCACCTGAGGGAAATGGCACGACCCTGTCAGCTCATCTGGCGAACATCTTTGCTGGTCGGTCATACATCAATCTGCATACTACCCAGTTCGCTGGTGGGGAGATTCGAGGCGCGCTCCAGACCGTCGGGGAGGTGGATCCCGTACCGGAGCCTGCGTCGATGCTTCTCGTTGCGCTTCCTGCCGCGGCGCTAATTCGGCGGCGGTGGCAGCAGCGTTACGGCCGAGCTTGAGCGCTGGCCCACCGATGCGGCGGATTTGGAGGCCGGCACCAAGCCACACGCGGCTCGTCAAGGAACTGTCGTGCGCGCGTGGCATGAACGTCGGGCGAGGTCGGTCGGGAAACGCAGTTCGAAATGATTGGACGTCCCCAACGGAGCCGATGACGGTAGCCTTTGTCGACCGTTTGGGAGCTGCGAGGATGAAGATCAGAGTGAGCCGCCGCACGTTCGGCCGGCGGCCCTGGGGTTCTTACTTGCTGGGGGGCGACGGCTGGTCGGCGTTGTTGATGTCGTATTTAATCTTCCACGCGCCACCTTCCTGCGTGAAGACCACCAGATACTTACTGTTCTCCGTGCGGCCCCCGGGCGCGGTCATGGTCGCCGTGCCCGCCTCATATGCCTGCGACCCTGAGATTGCCGACTCCATCGGCGTGAGCTTCAGGTTCGTGAAGCCTTCCTGAAACTCTTTTTTGAACTGGGCCTCGATGGCTGCACGGCCCTTGGCCATCGGCTGATTCGGCGCCATGAACACAGCATTCTCGGTATACAATCCGGCGAGTTTGGCTGCATCCTTGGCGTTATAGGCCGCCGCCCATTCCGCTGCCATTTTGTTCAAAGTGGGGTCGGTTTTGCTCTGACCTTGAACGATGCCCGTCACCACGAGCACTACGACGGCAGCAACCGCGATTGAAATCTTTCTCATCTGTCCTCCAGAAGTTGCTGAGGTTACAGGCTCGTGACCGGGAGAAGCAAGGGTTACAACAGCTGAAGATTCTCGGCGGTAGAATCGCGGTCATGGTTCGAACACTCCTCTGCGCGGCCTCGGTATCCGTCGGATTGATATCGTTCGCGCCTTCCAGCGCAAGCGCCCAGCAGCTCGAGGCGCAGCCGGCTTTCACGGGCCTCAGCTCACCGGTGGCGTTCGTCCACATCCCAGGCAACAGCGGCTTTGCGATCGTCGAAAAGGGCGGTCGCATCCGCTACGCGAACGCCGGCGTCGTCGGGATAACCATTCTCGATCTGACCTCCGAGGTCGCGACCGACGGAGAACGGGGCTTGCTCGGACTGGCCTACGATCCCGATTACGCGATCAACGGGCGTTTCTTCGTGCTCTACACACGCCTGGGCGGTACCGGATCAGAGTTTGGCGACCTCGCGGTCGAGCGCTTCAACCGAATCGGTCCAAGCTCGCCTGCCGCCGACATGGCCTCGCGTCGGAAGCTTCGATGGGGCGGTCCGACGGGTCCAACCTACATCGAGCATTCGCAGTTCTCCAACCACAATGGCGGCACGCTCCAGTTCGGTCCCGATGGCTACCTTTACATCGGCCTCGGCGACGGCGGTGGCGAAAACGATCCCAACCACAACGCGCAGAATCCGAATTCCTTGCTCGGAAAGATGCTCCGCATCGATGTCAACGTACCGGATAGCGATCAGCAGGGATATGAGGTCCCGGCAGACAATCCGTTCGTTGAAGGCGTTCCAATCGTGGCGCTGCCGGAGATCTGGGCGTTCGGGCTCCGAAACCCCTGGAAGTACTCCTTTGACGATCCGGCGCGTGGGGGCACTGGCGCGCTCCTCATCGGCGACGTGGGACAGAACCGCTGGGAGGAAATCAACTTCGAACCTGTCGGCAGCGGTGGGCGCAACTATGGATGGCGGATTCGAGAGGGCGCGCACGACAACCTGGACGTACCGGCGGCCACGCCGGCGTTCGCACCGCTGACGGATCCCGTCTTCGAGTACGCGCCTCCCAGCGGCGCGTCGATGGTCGAAGGGCGATCGATTACAGGCGGGTACGTCTACCGCGGCTCAGATCTGAGCGCATTCTGGCGCGGCCGTTATTTCTTCGCCGACTTCGTCCAGCAGCGGGTCTGGTCCGCCAACGTCGCAGCCGTCACCGGCACATTCTCCAACGTGCTGGAACATACGTCGACGTTTGGCACGGGCAGCGTTTCCAGCTTCGGGATTGATCATCGCGGTGAGCTCTACGTCGTGTCCTACTCGGCAGGCGCTGTCTACCGGCTGTGCGAGTTCCTGGTGGCGCCCGGACTAACCTCGTTTTCCGCGAATGGCGGCTCC
>JACDBQ010000618.1 GCA_013694845.1 Acidobacteriota bacterium | reverse complement strand
GCCTACGACCTGGCGGGGCGCAGCGGGGACGCGTCGTTGAGCCGCAATCTGGCCGGGCGGACGCTCGAGCGCATACGTGCGCTCCCCTCGGTCGAAGCGGCCGCGATCGCCTCCTCGGTGCCGCTCGACATCCACGGCTTGCCCTCCCGCGTGTTCACGGTCGACGGTCACGCGCGGACCGACGGCGGCTTCGATGAAGCGCTGACGAACATCGTCACGCCCGGCTATTTCGCCGCGCTGGGCATCCCGGTGGTCAGCGGCAGCGACTTCGCGGACCTGAACGATCCCTCGGCGCCGCGCCAGGCGGTCGTCAACGAGGAGTTCGTGCGCCGGTATGTCGGCAGCGGCGAACCGCTGGGACGGCGCATCCGCGCACGCGGCGGCCCCTATGCGATCACCGGCGTGGTTCGCAACTCGCTCTACAATGCTTTCGGCGAGCCGCCGACGCCGATCATCTATTTTTCCTATCGAGACAGCCCGCAGCCACGGGGCGAGATCCACGCATACGCCAGGGCAGGCCACGAGGCCGCTGCCGGCGCGGACATCCTCCGGATCATGCGAGAGCTCGATCCGGATCTGCCGGTCTTCAACCTGCGTTCGATGACCCGGCATGTCGACACCAACCTGATCTTCCGGAAGATTCCGGCCCAGATGTTCACCGTGCTCGGGCCGCTCCTCCTGGTGCTGGCCGCGGTGGGGATCTACGCGGTCGTCGCCTACACCGTCTCGCTGCGGACACGTGAGGTCGGCGTGCGGATCGCCCTGGGCGCGACCGCGGCGCAGGTGGTGCGTCACTTCGTCGGTGAAAGCCTGACCGTCGCCGCCATGGGAGCCGTGCTCGGCTGGAGCCTTGCCCTGCTGGTCGCCATGGACTTTGCGCCCGGAGGCCGCGTCGATGTTCCCGTGTTCACGATCGTTCCCGCGATCCTGATGTCAGTCGCGGCGCTCGCATGCTGGGTGCCTGCACGCCGTGCGGCGCGGGTGGACGCGGCAGTCGCGTTGAAGAACGAATGACCGGTCCGGTTGTGCGACGATAGAGTGTGATCACCATCGTCATTCTGCTCGCTAGCCTCCTCTCGTTTGTCGCTCCGCAGAACCCGCCGTCCGGCTCGGCGTCTCAGCGCATGGACACATCGCGCTGGAACGACTACGAGGCGCCGTTCCGGCTGGCCGGGCCGATCTACTACGTCGGCACGACGGAGCTGGCGGCGTTTCTGGTCAGCACGCCGCAAGGGCACATCCTGATCGACGGCGGCATGCCGAGTACTGCGCCGGTCATCGAAAAATCGATCCGCGAGCTGGGCTTCAAACCCGAGGACATCCGCATCCTGCTGACGACCCAGGCCCATTTCGACCACGTCGGATCGCATGCGCATTTCAAGAAATTGAGCGGCGCGCGGGCCGAGGCGATGCGGGGGGACGAGACCCTGCTGCGTGACGGAGGGAAGTCGGATTACCTGTTCGGCACGCGCGCCGATTATCACTTTCCGCGCGTGCCGGTCGATCGGGTCCTGAAAGACGGCGACCTCGTGTCGCTCGGCGGGGTCCGGATCACCGCGCGCCACACACCCGGCCACACACCGGGCTCGACCACCTATTTGATGACGGTGCCTGACAACGGGCGAGACTATCAAGTCGTCTTCGCCGCGAGCACCACGGTGAATCCCGGTACGCGACTCGTGACGAACCCGTCGTATCCCGGGATCCTCGAAGATTTCCGCAAGACCTTCAGCGTGCTCGAATCATTGAAGCCCGACATCTTCCTCTCGGGCCACACCAGCTTCTTCGATCTGCGCCGCAAGCGGGCGGCGATGACCAAAGACAAGCCCGCCGAGGCCTTCGTGGATCCCGACGGCTACCGCAAGCTGATCGCCGAACGAAAGAAGGAGTTCGAGGCACTGGCCGGGGGAAAATAGGCGGGGTGCGGGGTGCGAAGTCCGGGACCCGGAACTTCGGAGCCGCGGCACGCGCATCCCTGATCCCGCAGCCCTGATCCCGCAATCCCGCATCGCGCACCCTGGTCCCGCGTCCCGCCCAGCGGCGCCTCTTCGATCGGCTGGAGCGCGGACGGTCGGCGACCTGGCCGACGTCGATGCGAGTGCGTGACGCCGTCGAGCACGTCCGGCAGCTCATCGCGCGGCCAGCCCCTGATCTCAAACCCGAAAGTGTGCGTGTATTTGACGATCAGGGCGCGTGAGGTGGACAGTGGCCCGAAGCGATGTCCCTGCAGAAGGTCACGCTCCCGATCCGTGTCGAGACCCTCGTTTTAGACGATCCAGAGGTCCGTCCCCTCCGCCTCCGCGTAGCGGAGCCGGACGTTGAAGTCCAGTCCGTCCGTCGTCGAGTTGTACTACACGAACGCGTTGCCGGACGCCTTGGCGTCGAGCGCTGTGCGCACGCGCAACCGCAACAGGTGAATCGTGGCGGCCTGGTCGCGCACCGGGAACCGCAGTGCGTTCACCTGGTAATCGCCCCCGAGCTCGAGGTGACGATTCACGTTCCAGGTCGGCGCGAGCACGAGCTGGGTGCGACGGCCGTCGAAGTAGGTGCCCGTGCGGAAGTTCACATCGGTGCGCAGCTTCTTTCCGGAAGACATCGTGTTGACGATCTGCAAATCGGCGAAGTCGTAGCTGCCCGGCGGAATCCGCACGGTCTCGCCGATCGAGAACGGCACCAGCACCTTCTCGTGGAACCACTTGGGCTCGATCCACCCTCCCCCGCCGGCCTTCGTCTCCCTCTGCACCC
>JACDBQ010000608.1 GCA_013694845.1 Acidobacteriota bacterium | reverse complement strand
CCGCAGCACCAAGGACCGCGCGCAGCGCCTCCGACTCGACCCGCCCAGCGAGGCCGAGCCCGGGGGCGGAAGCGCCGAGCCAGGAGCCGGGCGCCTCGCCGGCACCGGTGTAGTAGTCCTCGACGCCATTGGCGACCGTGCCCAGGTAGTAGTCGGCCCGTCCCGGCATGAGCTTGCCGATGCTCAGCACGGGATGCTCCCGGGACCACAACCGGGACGCCCGACCCGCCCGGGCACTGCAAGTGCAAGTGTGTCCTCGTCCTGGGGTTGGCCCTTGGCCTTGCTGGTGTGCATGGTCAGTCTCCGAAGAGTTCGAGCTGGTCGCGGTCGGCGAGCGGCTGGGGTGATGGCCGACTGGTCGAGACACGAGTCGCGCGGGGAAGCGCGGTTGCAATGGAGGGGGACGGTGCGCTCGGCCCGTGGGTCTGGCGCGTGTCGACCACGAGGCCGGAACGTTCGGTGTCGACCCGGTAGCGGATGGTCCCGAAGCGGCCGGTCGCCTCGTCCCGGTGCTCGACCCGCACGACATTCAGCTCGATGAGCGTGTTCAGCGCGCGTGCTGTCGTGTCCTTCGACAGGCCCAGGGCCGCGGCGAGGCGGCGGGCGTTCGTCGCCGCCACACGATCCCCGTCCATTGCGAGGGCGAGCTCCTCGAGCACGAGCCACGCCGAGGGCACGAGGGCGCGACGAAGGGGCCCGGCGGCGGCGGTGAAGGTCAGTCGTGTGTCAGGCGGCATCGAGCGGGGTCTCGCTCAAGCGCTCGCCGACCTGCTCATCGATCCACCGCAGCAGCGCGCGGCGGGGGACCCGGAAGGTCCGGCCGATGCGGATGCAGGGGATGCCCTGGCGGCCGCCCGTGACCTCGAACTGCGTCACGGCGTCATACGCGGCGGACCGGCCGATGCGCAGGACGCTCGCCGCTTCTTCGACCCGCAGCATCTCGGGCAGCTCATCGAAACTCATGACCACAACCTCCGGGGGTCGCTCGCAGCACGGGGAAAGCGCGCCCGTACCTTTCAGACCCACCCCTCGGCGGCTCCGGCGTCGCGCGCGTTCTTGTCAACGAGGCCACTTTCGCGACGAGATCCCTCACACAGAGCGAGGACAACGGCCGCAACGGCTCGAAGAGCAAGAGCACCAACCGGGCCGTGATCGGACAACGACTTCGCCGCGCCGGCCGCCAGGCGCACCAGATTCGAGGCGGACCTCACGATCGCCCGTCTGCTCAACCTGTTCGAGCCGGATCCCGTTGTTCTGCCTGAGAACGGCTCATACGGAAGAGCGCGCTCACCGTCGAGGTGCTCGCACCGCGGATGCTGGGACTGGCTGTTTGGTGCGTGAGGTACGCCGCCCTCGCGGGCCGCTCCTGCGGATGGCCGACCCCTACAGTGGGTGAATGCCCATGAACCCGTCCCGCCGGAGCCGCGCTGTCCTCGCTGCGACCGTGGCCGTGATCGCGGTGCTGGCGGCCGGGTGTTACGCCAAGCCGACGCCGAACGCCACCTTCGACTACCAGATCGGGGGTGCGTACACACCGCCGGCCGGGGTCACCGTGGTCGCGCGCGATCGCCTCGAGAGCCCAGTGAAGGGGAGCTACAACATCTGCTACGTCAACGGCTTCCAGGCTCAGACCGAGGCAGAGTCGTGGTGGCTCACCACCCACCCGACCCTTGTCCTGCGCGACGCTCAGGGCACGCCAGTCAAGGACACGCAGTGGAACGAGCTCATCCTCGACATTCGCACGGCGGCCAAGCGCACCGCGCTCGGGCAGATCGTCGGGGGCTGGATGACCGGCTGTCACACCGCAGGCTTCCAGGCCGTGGATCTCGACAACCTCGACACCTACTCCCGCTCGCAGAACCTCATCACGATGGACGACGCAGTGGCGTACTCCAGGGTGCTGACCGACCTCGGGCATGCCGCGGACCTCGCCATGGGTCAGAAGAACGCCAGCGACCTGGTGCCCCGCAAGGCCGATACGGGCTTCGACTTCGTCATCGCCGAAGAGTGCAACCACTTCGCCGAGTGCGGCAGCTACACCGCCGGCTTCGGCACCAGCGTGCTCGTCATCGAGTACACCCTGGCGGACTTCACCAAGGGTTGCGCCGACTGGCCGAACCTCAGCATCGTGCTGCGCGACGTCGCCGTGCAGCCGATCGGTTCGCCCGGCTACGTGTACGACGCCTGCTGACAGCCGAGGCGACGGTGGGCGCCTGTGTTGGGCGGACAATGCGCCTCGATTCGTACACGCCGCTGGGAGACCCCCGTCAAGGTGGCTCCCATCTAGCGGATGAGGTCCCCTCGCCATCAGTCGTCGCGGCGTGGTCAGCGCGGTCGCAGTGCGCGCCGCAGAACAATCACTCGTTCACCATCTCGCTCTCCCCGCTGGGTCCAGCCGCCCGGAGCGTGTGAGCACACCAAGCACCCATGCCCCGACGTTCAGCCGGCCTTATACGCCGCCCTGATGACAGGGATGCTCGCTGTGAGCTGCGCGGAGTACGCCGCCTGATGATCTCGAGGTGGAACGTGCGTACGGAGCGGGCGATAGGTCGCAGTCAGCCACAATGTCCGGGGCCGTAAGTTGGCAGACACGTTCCCGTCGGTCGGGGTCAACTCAATCGATGGCCGACGGACCGCGTCCGGGAATGACCGTACTGATCCTCGTGAACATGAGGAATTGGGCGATGTTCGCCGCCACCACGGCGGCAAGCGTCAGACGCCAATCGAAGATCCAGCCTTGTCCGTCCGCCTTCGCCGAGAGCAGCACGACTGCTCCTGCTATGGGGAAGAG
>JACDBQ010000573.1 GCA_013694845.1 Acidobacteriota bacterium | reverse complement strand
TCGCGAGCGGCAACGTGATCTTCGACGCGACCGGGCAGCCGGGGCAGATTGAAGCCACCATCGAGACGACATTGAACGCAGCTCTCGGCTACGCAGTCGCGACCATGGTGCGCTCCACTGCGGAGATCGCGGGCGTCGTCCGCCGGGTGGAGGCGCAAAAACTGGATCCGGGTGGCGACGTGACCCTGTACGTGGGGTTCCTCAAGACCGCACCCACGGCGCGGGTGGCCAGGGCCACCGCCGCGATGTCGAACGAGGTGGATGTTCTCGTGGTCCACGGGCGCTGTACTGGCAGTGCAACAAGTCCTTCCGGGAATCGACGGTTGCGGGTCCCCGGCTGGAAAAGGCGGTGGCGGGGCCGGCCACGTTCCGGAACATCAACACCGTCCGGCGGCTGGCCGGCCGAACCGGTATCCAGGCGGGGGTTCCACCTCAGCATTAAATGCTCCCCAGCGAAAATATGGCGATAATTCTTGACTCGCGCCACTCGTCCTTCTACACTTGAGCCATCCCAGCAAGATGCTGACGGCCATTCGTTTGGCCGTCTCCAAGCGAAAAAGGCCACCCGGAACCGGGTGCGCAAAGCCGGATGCTCCGATGCCGGGAGCGGTTCCGGTTGCCGAACTTGGAGTTCGCCATGACCACTCGTCGCACACTGCCTGCTGCCGTCGCTTTCGCCTTCGCGCTCGTGTTTTTCGGCCTGGGCAACTACCTTGGCGCTCGGCAGAATGCCGACAACACTGAAGCGCAATTCGCCGCGTTGCGCGCCGAGCTCAGCGAGCTCCGGCACCGCGAGCCGCTTGCTGCCACCGGCACCGCCGGGCGCACAGCCCCGGTCGACCCCATGAGGGACGTCGACGCCATCGTCGACAACGTCAAACGCCAGTTGAGCGACGAAATGGGGCTCTTCCCCCTCGACCTGCTTCGCGAGCGGCGGGGCAGTTTCGTCGAGCTGTATTCCCACGACGATCGCGGCGCCAGCAGTTACGGCACCGCCGGCTATCTGGGCAACGGGTACTTCATTACCGTGAAGCACGGGGTGGTGGCGCTCGGGCAGGAGGGGTTGCCGGATCCGCGGCGCATCACCTCCGTGAAGATTGCCTACGGCGGCAAGCTCCTCAACGCGCGCGTCGTCGACGTGGGTGACGCGAAGGTCGAAGTGGATCCCGGTGACTGGGCGATCGTGAAGGTCAAGGAAAAGCTCGAGCTCCCCGCGTTGAACCCGAATCTCGCGTTCGGGTTCGGCTTCGCGGACCCGATCTTCAGACTCGGCAACGATTACTCGAAGGGGATCATCGTGTCCACCGGTTATGTCGGGCAGAAGACGCCTAATAACCTGGTGACTTGCCTGACCGACGGCCATCCGGGCGTGTCGGGCGGCGGCGTGCTGAACCGCGACGGCGAACTGGTCGGCATTCCGGTCGGGCGAATGCAGGGAGATTACCGCTTCTCGTTCATCCTGCCGCTCCGCGCGGAGATGTTCCGGAAGGTTTCTCTCTGATCTCGTCTTTCCTGATCTCCTGGAGGCGCTGCTTGATTCGCGCCTCGAGGCCTCGTTCGGTCGGTTGGTAGAACCGGCGGCCGGCGTGCGCGGGAGGCAGGCACTCCATCCCGCGCGCGACACCTTCCGCCTCGTCGTGGGCGTAGCGGTAGCCCTTCCCGTACTCCAGACCCTTCATCAGTTTCGTCGGTGCATTTCGCAGGTGCAGCGGGACCGGTTCCGCCACTTCCGTGGCGGCGGCCTCGGCCGCGTCCAGGTAGGCCCGGTACACGGCATTGCTCTTGGAGGCGACGGCCATGTAGATCGCGGCCTGCGCCAGGGCGGTGTTGCCCTCCGGCATGCCCAGGAAGTGCACCGCCTCTTTCGCAGCGACCGCGATCGTGAGCGCCTGCGGATCCGCATTGCCGATGTCTTCTGACGCGAAGCGCACGAGACGGCGGGCGACGTAGAGCGGGTCTTCGCCGGCTTCGAGCATCCGGGCCAGCCAGTACACCGCCGCATCCGGGTCGCTGTTGCGGATCGACTTATGGAGAGCCGACACCAGGTTGTAGTGCTCCTCGCCTGACTTGTCGTAGAGCAGCGCGCGGTTCTGCGCCAGATCCGCCACGAGCGCGGTGTCGATCTGTCGCGCGTCGCCCGCTGCCGTCACGGCATTCTCGAGGAAGTTCAGAGCCACCCGGGCATCACCGTTGGCATACTTGGCAATGGCCGTCAGGGCATCATCCCCGACCGGGCCGGCGAAACCGCCGATGCCACGAGCGGTGTCGTCGAGCGCGCGTCGCAGGATCGCGGTGATCTCGGGCAGGCCGAGCGCCTTCAGGACATGGACCTTCGATCGCGAGAGCAGCGCCGAGTTGACCTCGAAGGACGGGTTCTCGGTCGTGGCCCCGATGAGGACGATATCGCCGGCTTCGACCCGGGGCAAAAACGCGTCCTGCTGCGCCTTGTTGAAGCGGTGGATCTCATCGATGAAGAGGATCGTTCGTCGTCCGGTGCGGCGGCGTGCGTCCTCGGCTTCCGCCATGACCGCGCGGATCTCCTTGATCCCCGACAGCACGGCGCTGAAGGCGATGAAGTGGGCCCGGGTGGCCGTCGCGATCAGGCGCGCGAGCGTCGTCTTGCCCGTGCCGGGCGGGCCCCACAGGATGATCGATTGAAGACGGTCCTGTTCGATGGCTTGGCGGAGCGGTCGGCCGGGAGCGACCAGAGTCTGCTGACCGACGAACTCGTCGAGCGTGCGAGGCCGCATCCGCTCGGCGAGCGGCGCAGATGCATCCGGCGCGGCGTCGGCGGTCCGCGCCCCCGGGGGATCGTCAAACAGCGACATGGGCCCTCTGACGCGAGGCTTCATACAGCACCAGCGCGGCCGCAATCGCGACGTTCAACGATTCGACGGGCGGCTTCATGGCGATGGTCAACCGTTCGTCTGCGCGGCCTGCCGTCTCCGGTGACAATCCGGATCCTTCACCGCCGAGGATGATTCCGGCGGGTTGCGCCAGATCCGCCTCGGCGAGCGGATCCCCGCCGCGCGCGACCATGGCGAACAACCGAACGC
>JACDBQ010000543.1 GCA_013694845.1 Acidobacteriota bacterium | reverse complement strand
TCGTTCGTCGGGTTGATTTCGCGTTGGGTTGGAATGCTAGTTTTTTAACAGGAGAATCGGATGGCAGCCATCGGTGCATCGCTGACGTTCGCGCTGGCGCTCTTTCTGCTCATCCCGCCGCCCGCGGTCCAGGTCCGTGTAACGGAACTGACGACGCAAATGCCTCGCTTCTCAGCGGGATGGTCTTCGGATTGATCCCGGCCTTCAGCGCGGCCGGCGCGAGCCTGAACGACGCGCTGAAGGAAGGCGGGCGAACCGGGTCAGCCGCACGCGGCAACCGCGCACGCTCCATGTTCGTCGTGGTCGAAGTGGCCCTCGCGCTCGTGCTGCTGGTCGGCGCCGGACTTCTCGTCCGCAGCTTCGTCCGCCTGATGGATGTCGATGCGGGTTTCGACAGCGAGCACACGGTGACGATGCGGGTGTCGCTGCCGCAGGCGCGGTATGGGCAGCCCGTGCAACGAAGCCAGTTCTTAAATCGGCTCTTCGAACGTGTCAATCGGATCCCCGAAGTTCAGGCCGCCGGTGCCGTCAGCTTTCTCCCCCTGGCCACGCTGGGATCGGCCACGAATTACGAGGTCGTCGGTCAGCCCGTGCCGCCGCTGGGCCAGGGCCCGGTGACCGATGTCCGAGTAATCTCGCAGGCCTATTTCAAGGCGATGGGGATTCCGCTCGTGCGAGGCCGCCTGTTCGAAGAGCAACAGGCGACGGACGCTCAGAACAAAGTCATCGTGAACCAGGCGCTGGCCCGCCGGCATTGGCCCAACGAGGATGCGATCGGAAAGCGCATCAAGGTCAACTGGGATCAGAACCGCGAGGACGAGATCATCGGGGTCGTGGGTGACGTTCGGCACGCGGGCCTCGAGAGCGAGGCGCGCAGCACGATCTACTGGCCTTTCGCGCGGAACGCGTACGGATCCATGACGCTCACCGTGAGAACTGCCACAGATTCTGGGGCCGTCGTGAATTCGATCCGGGGCATTGTCCGGGATCTGGATGCCGACCTGGCGCTCGCGGACGTGAAAACGATGGGCGACGTGGTCTCGCGGTCCGTTGCCCAGCGGCGCCTGATGATGGTGATGCTTGCCATCTTTGCAGCGGCGGCGCTGCTCCTCGCCGCGGTCGGGATCTACGGCGTGATCGCATACAGCGTGACTCAACGCACGCAGGAGATCGGGATCAGGCTTGCGCTCGGCGCGCAGCGTGCGGATGTGCTCCGAATGATCGTTGGGCAGGCTGCCTCGCTGGCGTGCGCGGGCATCGCGATCGGTGGGGCGGGCGCCGCCCTTCTGACCAAACTGATGACCGAAATGCTGTTCGGCGTGACGCCGTTCGACCCCCTGACGTTCGGTGCGGTCGCGGCCTTGCTGATTGGTGTGGCCCTGCTGGCGAGCTATCTCCCCGGGCGTCGAGCGACCCGCGTGGACCCGGTGATCGCACTGCGGGCAGAGTAAACTCTCTATGAATGTTGCTGGCATGGGCGATCATCGTCCTGCTGATTCTGCTGACGGCGTTGTATGTCGCGGCGGAATTCGCCGCGGTCGGGATTCGGCGCAGCAAGCTCAGGAGACTTGCCGAAGACGGTAACGCGCTCGCGGCGCGGCTGCTCCCTGTAGTCGAGAACCCGGTCGAGCTCGACCGGTACATCGCGGTCTCGCAGATCGGGATCACACTTTCCAGCCTCATCCTGGGAGCTTATGGACAGGCGGCGCTCGCGCCTGTCGTCGCGCCCGTGTTCCAGTCCCTGGGCGGTATGGACGCGGACGCCGCGAGGTCGTGGGCGGGTGTCGTCGTTCTCCTCGTTCTGACGGTGCTCGCCGTGATCATCGGCGAGCTGGTGCCGAAATCGATCGCGCTTCAGGATCCGACCCGTACCGCCCTGCTCACGGTCTTGCCGATGCGCTGGTCGCAGTGGCTGTTCAGCTGGTCCATCGCTTTTCTCAACGGCAGCGGAATCCTGCTGCTTCGCGCCATGCGCGTGCCTGCCACCGGCCATCGACACGTGCACTCGCCCGAGGAGATCGAGCTGCTGATTGCCGAGAGCCGCGACGGCGGCCTGCTCGAGCCTGAGGAGCAGGTCCGCCTGCACCGCGCGCTGCGACTCGGTCTCCGGACGGCTGCGCAGCTGATGGTGCCCCGCGAGCGGCTGGCGTCCGTCGACGCCGGCACACCGTTCCCGGAGGTCCTGCGGATCGTGGCGTCCAGCCCTTACAGCCGCCTGCCGGTGTATGAGGGCGGCCCCGACAACCTGCTGGGGGT
>JACDBQ010000539.1 GCA_013694845.1 Acidobacteriota bacterium | reverse complement strand
CCCGCACCCCTCCGGTTGTTCGGTTTCGAGATCCACGTGGCCGGATATGGAACGCTGCCGAGCGGGACTGCGCAACATGTGACTCGCGGGACGAGCACGCGTTGGTCTGGGACGGACGCCGGGAACGCTTGATAAGGCGATGAACAACGGGATCGCGGTGACCGCAGCAACGATTGGCGGAGCGAATGCAATGGTTCGGCTGGACGAACAGAGCGACGAAATTCCGGTTTGTTACGTCTAACGGTTGCAACGCAATGACCGCGAACATTCACTTCGCCTCCCGAGTGCCTGTCGCGGCGACGTCAACACCATGAAACCGCCATCAGACCAGCAGCTCGATTTGAGCGGCGCCGGCCGCGATCGTCCCCTGGGTGTTCGTCCGCGCTACGGCGTGCCCTGGTCGCTGGTGCTGCTCGTGGCGACCCTGCTCGGTTTTGTCTCGTCGATGCTCGCCTGGCAGCTGACGGTGACGCTCGAGCGGACCGGCACCTACTTCCGATGGCTCGTGGTTCTGAACTGCGCCTACTGGTACACGTGGGCGGGTTTCACCCCTTCGATCGTCTGGTTGTCGCAGCGGTTCCGCTTCGAGCGGCAGGGGCTGCTCAGGGCGCTCGCTGTCCATCTGCCGGCGGTGCTGCTGTTTTCGCTCGCCCACATCGGCGCGATGCAGGCGGCACAGTGGTGGCTGGTGACGTCGGAGGGCGGCGCCTTCTCATGGTGGTCCGCCGCACAACGCGCGGCGCTGCTGAACCTCGACTGGGAAATGATGACCTATTGGGCCATCGTCGGTCTCAGCCACGCGCTGCTGTACTACCGGGAATCACGCGACCGTGAGCTGCGCGCATCCCAGCTCGAAACCCGCCTGATCGAAGCGCAATTGAAAACGCTGCAGCAGCAGCTCCATCCGCATTTTCTCTTCAACACGCTGAACGCGATCTCGTGCCTGATGCACCGGGATGTCGCGGCAGCCGACCGGACGCTCGTGCGTCTCAGCGACCTTCTCCGGCTCACGCTCGAACGTCTCGGTGAACAAGACGTGACCCTCGCCGAGGAGCTCGACTTTCTTCGCAAGTACCTCGACATCGAGCGGACCCGGTTCGCCGACCGGCTGGTCGTCCGCTTCGATATCGCGCCCGACGCGCTGGAGACGCTCGTGCCCACGCTGCTGCTTCAGCCGCTGGTCGAGAACGCGATCAAGCACGGTGTCGCCAGAAAGGCCGGCGCCGGGCACATCGACGTCATCGCGCGGCGCGAGAACGACAAGCTGTGGATCGAGATCCGCGACGACGGCGTCGGCCTGTCGGAAGACGCGTTGACCGCGCTCCACAAGGGCATCGGGGTCTCGACCACACGCGCGCGGCTGCAGCATCAGTTCGGCGCTGATTACCGGTTCGAGTTCCACCGGCTCGCGCAAGGAGTCGCGGTGATCGTCGCGGTGCCGTGGCGGCTGAAAGCCGCGGCGTCCGCGGAGAGCGCCGAAACGACGTCACCGATTCAGGGGGCCCGGAGGATCCGGGCAGTACGCGCCGCAGGTTGACGGCGCCGTGGGGTGAGGAATGAAGAAGATTCGAACACTGGTAGTCGACGACGAGCCGCTGGCGCGTGAGCGGCTCACGAACCTGTTGTCAGCGGAGCCCGATATCGAGGTCGTGGGGCAATGCCGGGACGGCGAGGAAGCCGTCACCGCCATCGTGGACCATACGCCGGACCTGGTCTTTCTCGACGTGCAGATGCCCGCCATGAACGGGTTCGAAGTGATCGAGGCCGTTGGCTCCGAACGGATGCCGCCCGTGATCTTCGTCACCGCCTACGACCAGCACGCTCTCAAAGCCTTTCAGGTCCGGGCGCTCGATTACGTGCTGAAGCCCTTCGACCGGGAGCGATTCCAGGAAGCCCTGCAGCGCGCCCGGGCCCAGATCCAGCGGGATGAAACAGGGGACCTGGGTCGCCGGCTGCTCGCCCTGGTCAAGGATCTCCGACGCGATCAGCCGAAGACCGACCGACTGGTCGTCAAATCGGGTGGCCGCCTCTTCTTCCTGCGCACCGACGAAATCGATTGGGTCGAAGCGGCCGGCAACTATGTCCGCCTCCACGTGGGGCCGACGTCCCACCTGCTCCGCGAGACCATGAACGCGATCGAGGGCCGGCTCGATCCGGAGAAGTTCTTCCGCATCCACCGTTCGCGCATCGTGAACATGGAGCGCATCCAGGAGATGCAGCCGTGGCTGAACGGCGAGTATGCGGTCCTGTTGCGCACCGGGACACGGCTGACCCTCAGCCGGGGGTATCGCGAGAAGCTGCAGGACCGCCTCGCCCGCTCGATCTGATCGTGTCCGGCGTCGCGTCTTCAGCTCGCCAGAACTAAAAGTGTGATCGGAGTGCCAGGACGGACATCCGATCACACACCCGTCCCCCCGAAAGACTCAGCAAAAAACTGCCTTCCACCTCGGCATTGGCCTTGCGAAGCTCGGTGGTCTACACCCAAGCGTCAGCAAAAGGTCAAAGAATGCAGCCCCAGATCGTGTGGCGGGGTTCGATCCCCGTCGTCGAAACGCCCGTAGACCGCCGTCCGGAAACGCCGGTGGTGCTCGTCGTGACCAGTGATGCGGATCTGCGGGACGTCGCCGCACGCGTGCTGGGCCGCGAAGGCTACACGGTCGTGACGGCTGCACATGCGGGCCATGCGGTGCTGGCCTGCCTGAAGGCCGGGCGGGTCGACGTGCTGGTCGCGGAACTGTCGATGGAGGATGTCTCTGGTCCGGCCCTCGCTGCCCGCTTGCGACGGCACTGCCCCGAGATGGAAACGGTCTATGTCGCCAGGGCCGGGACACCGGAGTGTGAAGGCATGCTCGTTCGTCCGTTTACTCGCGACGACCTCCTGGTGATCGTCGCGCTGAGGCTCGCCGCGTCCGCAGTCACGGCCTGAGACTCACCGGCCGATCTTCGGCATCCGGAATATCGCGTCGTCGAGCGGGACGTTGAACTCCACCTTCTCGTATTTCATCTGACCGACCTGGTTTCCGTTCACAAACTGCTTGACGGTGAACGGCACGGTTCGCCCCTCCACGGTCTTGTAGTCCGAGAACTGCAGCTCCATCCTGGTCTTCTGTCCGTTCTCTTCGACGTCGATGATCATCTTCGCTTCGAGACCGGTCGCGGCGTCGAGGTAGAAGTGCATCGCCGGGCCGGTCTTCGGCGTGACGACAAGGTGGTGCAGCTTGCGCCCCGCCTCTGTGAGAGGCTCTCCGAGGTCGATCTTCGTACCGTTCGTCTTGTAGTCGAGCAGGGGCGAATCGATCTGGGACGTTCGCTTCGTCGTTTCGGTCTGCGGTCCCGGCGGCAGCGTCCGGGGTGGCTCGTCCCCCATCGCCATCCAGACCTTCTCGCCGTCGAAGCCCTGAATCACCTTCTGCCCCGCCATCTCCATTTCGTTCCGCATGAAGAATGGCCGCTTGTTGGCCGACACGACGCTCATCTCGGCCCCCTGCATGGTGCCCCGGCCCGTGGTGCGGACGCTCGTCGTGCTTTTGAGCGTCGCGGCGCCTCCCTTCGCCGCGATGTTGCGCGCGACGATCTCATCGACCTCAGCGACGGTCTGTGCCTGGACGATCGAGGTGGCCAGCGACAAGGTTGCGGCGACGGTTGCGGCGCGGGGTATGAGGGCTCGGATCATCGTCTGCATGGGGGTCTGCATGGGGCTCCATCGGAGTGGCAACCGGGACGCCCGGTTAGAAATTGCCGGGCGCGAGCGCGGGGAGCCGTCTCTCCGCACTCGCGCGGCTGTGGCTTGAGCGGCGTCAGGCGCGCCGGCGCACCATCATGCGGTAGAGCACCAGGAGAATTATGGCGCCCAGAATCGATATGAGCCAGCCTGCGCTCTCATTCGGCCCATAAAAGCCCATGGCCCGACCGATGAAGCCCCCGAGTAGCGCGCCAGCGATGCCCAGCAATATGGTGATGATGAAACCGCCGGGATCGCGCCCAGGCATCAACAGCTTAGCGATGATACCGATCACCAGACCGAACAGAATCCACGCAAGAATGCCCATCTCATCCCTCCGATCGGGGTAAATGCAAAGCATCGTCCACCGATGACGGCTGAGCCGGGTCGGCAGGTTATAGTCGGCCATGCGCCTGCTGCTCTGGACATTTATCAGCGTCGCCGCCGCTCTGCAGGCAGGGGCAAAACCGTCCCGGATGAACATGGACGAGATCGATTCCGCGATTCGGCACTTCGACGGTTCCGCAGGTCTGGCGGCCGTCAACCTAGGCACGGGTGAAGAAGTTCTCGTGAACGCGGACCTGCGGTTTCCCACCGCGAGTGCGATAAAGATCGCCGTCATGCTCGAGGCTTGGCACCAGGTCGCCGAGGGAACCCTGTCGATGGAAACGATGCTCACCGTGCAGGAAGGAGACAAGGTCGGTGGATCGGGTGTACTGAACGGAATGTCACATGGCCTGAGGCTGACGGTGGGTGACCTGGTTCACCTGATGATCGTTCTGAGCGACAACTCCGCGACCAACATGCTGGTCGAGCGGCTGGGGACGAAGAAAATCGATGACCGACTCCAGGGGTATGGGCTTGAACACACCAGGATCTTCCGGCCGACCTTCCGCGACGGCAAGCCGGATGTGTACCCCAAACTGGAACGGGAGTTCGGGCTCGGCATGTCGACACCGCGGGAGATGGCCAGGCTGATGGCGCTCATCGCCGAGGGGCGGGCGGTGAATCCTGCGGCGTCAGCGTCGATGGTCGCCACGCTCCGGCGTCAGCAGGATCGCGCCATGATCCCGCGTCTGCTGCCGGGAGCCGTCCAGGTCGGGAACAAGACGGGCACCGATTCCGAGAAGCAGGCCGACCCGCAGGGAAAGCGGGGGGCCATTCGGGTCGATGCCGCGATCGTCACGAGCGAGAAGATCCGTTACGTCATCGCGATCTTCGTGCGGCGGGGCACGGATACACGTGGAGGCGTGGACAACGAGGGCGTCCTGCTCGGCGCGAAACTCTCGCGACTGGTCTACGAGGGCTTTACCCGATAGCGTCGGTCCCACCGGGCGTCGCAGGCTCAGAAAAGACGCCGGCCCTCGTGGCGCAGGAGCCATTCCTTCCGTCGCAGCCCTCCGCCATACCCCGTGAGCGTACCGTTCGACCCGATGATCCGGTGGCAGGGGACGACAACGGCGACCGGATTGGCGCCGTTCGCGGCGCCGACGGCGCGGACGGCGGCCGGTGCGCCGATCGTCGCCGCGATCTTGGAATACGAGGCGGTGTGGCCGGCGCGCACGCTCCGGATCGCCTGCCAGACGCGCCGCTGAAACGCCGTGCCGTTCAACTCCACCTCGATGCCTTCCAGCGCATCCAGTTGCCCGGAGAAGTATTTCGCCAGGGCGGTCGCGGCCCCTGCGGGATCACGGCGGCGTTCAACGCTTTCGCCCGGGTACCACCGCTGCAGCGCCGCCCGAACAGGCGCTTCCTTCGCCCCGAAATGAAGGACACACAAATGGCCGTCCTTCGCAGCCAGGGTCAGCGAGTCGATCGGCGTGTGGATGATGGCGATTTCAATCAATCGGGCCGGGCCGTCCTTTTCGGGTCTGCTCCGCTCCCGTCATCGTCTTCTTCCCGGTGCAACTCCGCATCCTGCCGGATCTCGATGACGTGCTGGCGTGAGGGCTGAAGAAGGGCGTCGATGTTCAGGAGCGCATTGCCTGCGCAGCTCGCACCACAAAAGGATGCGGTCGATCGCCGCGGCGAGCAGCAGCAGAACGACTGCAATCGACAGCATCCCCATGGGCCCATTATGGGCGAACCGGAACCGATCGACGACGAAGACAGCTCGTACACCAGTCGACGTCACGATGATTACAGATTGAAACGTGCGCTTGACGCTGAGGTGGAAGCTACCAGCCCGTAAAACGGCTCCAAACACCAGGGTCACCAAGGTCACCAGGAGCACGAAGAGTATCTAGCCTTCAGATTTCTTTCCTGTGTGTCCCTGGTGAGCGGCGTCGGCCTAGTGATGGAGCCTGGTAGCCCGTAGGTGCCTCTGAGCTGACGGCTGAGAGCTGAGAGCTGTCCTCTCAGACGCTGACGGTGCGACGGTCGGTAAACAGGGAGGGGGCCCGATGCCGGACCGCTTCGAGCAGCCTCACACCAGGCGTCGCGCCGGTGCCGATGGTGCTCGCCGTGAAATAGAGCAGGGACGCGACCCCCGCGCAGGACAGGAGACCGGTGCCGAGCAGGCCCGCGCCGAAGACCGCGAACCCCGTCACGCAGAGAACGTCGATCGCGGCGGCGACGACGCGAGGCGCGTAAATGACCCTCCGCGACGGTGGAGCGCTATCGGTCCTGCGGGTCGCGCGTCGCTCGCGCCCGGCCGGGAGGAGTTCGCCTGCAACCACCTGGTGGCGGTGCCCGATCAATTGCGCCTGCGCCTGCACGATCCGCGAGGCTCGACGATCGCCGATCGGGAACGCGCGGCAGAAGTCGTTGACGACGGCGTCAGCGTCCAGCCCGATGGCGTTGGCATAGTCGCGGACGAAGGCACGGGCAGAGATTCCGGAGGGCCAGCGGGAAAAATCATTGCGCTCGAGCCCTTCCCAGAGATCCACGCTGACCTTGGTCGCGACAGCCAGCTCGTCGAGGGTCATGCCGCGTACTTCGCGTTCTTGCCGGAGTCGAGGGCCGAATTCTTCAGGTACCATGCGGATCTGCTCAGACAGCAAGTCCCGAGCCTGCCAGTCGGTCCCGATTCCCGCGGGGTTGTGCGCCATGCGGGTGAGACAGAGTGCCGGATCCGTAATTTCCGCGGCGGAATTGTCATGGACCACCGACCTATACTGGCGATGTGCGCACGCGGTGCCTTTCGTTCCACGCCACCTACCGCTGCCGACACCGCGGGGAGTGTTGCCGGACGGAGTGGGACATCGAGGTCGAGCCACACGTCGTCGAAGCGGTTCAGGCCCGCAGGGTCATCCCTGTTTTCTCCACGCATCTGGCGTTCGCGGACGGCGGGGCCGGCGGCGCCGCTACTGTCGCGCGGACAGCGGCCGGCGAGTGCGGATTCCACAACCAGCATCGATGTTCACTCCAGGCCGCCGGGTCCGAGGCCATGCTGCCCTCCGCCTGTCGACACTTTCCCCGGGTCTTTCTTCGGGACACGAGGGGGACCTTTCTGACCCTGAGTCATTTCTGCCCGACGGCCGCGTCGTTACTCTTCACGGAGTCACCAGTCAGCGTGGTGGACGCGATGCCACCGCTCGCGCTCGCGGAACCGGTCGACGGTCTCGACGCCAGGGATGCGCTCCCGCCGCTGGTCCGGCCGGGGCTGCTCGCCGACGTGGAGGGGTATGCGGCCTGGGAGGACGCCGTGATCCGGACGCTGCTGGGGACGGGTGAAACTGAAACGGCGCTGGCAACGATCGATCACGCCACCGAGGTCGTCCGCCGGTGGACGCCGGCACACGGTCCGATGCTGAAAGCGGTCGACCGGGCGTTTGCCCCGGCGCTGGTC
>JACDBQ010000531.1 GCA_013694845.1 Acidobacteriota bacterium | reverse complement strand
CGATTTTTCGACGCCGATGGACGATTCTCGCCCGACCCGTCGAAAAATCGAGATCTGACCCCAACCAACCCAGTTGATGAGCCAAATCGGGACATGCTAGCACGCAGAGCCGGAGTTCACCATACGGTCGAGCTCATCCGACGGGCGAATAAACAGCGTAACCCCCTACGCTTCACTATTTTGCGGTTGACATCCCCCTCGGCGTTCCTTACCATCGCCGTGGACTTTTGTGGAGCAAAGTGGAGTAAAAGACGTGTTCCGGGGCAACTACACCGCCAAAATTGATGATAAGGGGCGGCTCAAGATTCCGAACGCCTTCCGGACCCTCGTCGAGGGGCACCACGGTCCGGATGTGTTCGTCACGAGCCTGACGGGGGAGTCCGTCCGGATATATCCGATGCCGATCTGGATGGCGCTCGAAGAAAAAATGGCCAAGGTTCCCTCGACTCATCCGGCGCGCCTGAAGTTCTTCGACCGCGTCAATTACTTCGGCCAGACCGCCGCCTTCGACAACCAGGGCCGCGTGATCATCCATCCCCGCCTTCGCGAGTCCGCCAGCATGGCAGGGGATGTCGACGTGTTCGGGCAATACGACTATCTCGACGTCTGGAATCACGAACGGTTCGTGACCAAGTTGCAGCACGACCCGTACACCGACGACGACGCCCGCGCGCTCGCCGAATTCGGGATCTAGGGCATGACCGCCACGCCTCGGCACGACGCGGTGATGCCCGCGGAAGTGCTCTCGCTGCTGATGCCCGGACGCGGCGGGCTTTTTGTCGATTGCACCGTGGGCCTCGGTGGCCACAGCGCGTTACTGCTCGACGCCGGGGCAGACCGTCTGCTCGGCCTGGATCGCGACACTGACGCGCTCCGCCTGGCCGCCGAGCGATTGAGCATGTTCGGCGATCGCGTCGAGCTCGTGCATTCGGATTACCGACAGCTCGGACAGGTGCTCGAGACCCGATCCGTCGTCGGCGTGAACGGTGTGCTCGCCGATCTGGGCGTGTCGTCGATGCAGCTCGACGCGGACGGCCGCGGGTTCACGTTCCGCCGCGACGAGCCGCTCGATATGCGCATGGACCGGAGCCAGGGGCCGACCCTCGCGGACCTGCTCGTGGACGTCCATGAAGAGGATCTCGCGAACGTCATCTTTCAATTCGGCGAAGAGCGGCACTCCCGACGGATCGCGCGCGCCATCGTGCGTCGCCGAGAATCGGGACGCATCGCATCGACCGGTGAGCTGTCAGCGCTCGTGCGCCGGGCCGTACCGACCCGCGGCTACCAGCGTATCGATCCGGCGACGCGAACGTTCCAGGCCTTGCGCATCTGGGTCAACAAGGAACTGGAAGGGCTCGACACCTTTCTCACGAACACGTCGCGGCGGTTGATCGCCGGGGCGCGGCTGGCCGTGATCAGCTTCCACTCGCTCGAAGACCGGATCGTGAAGCACACGTTCCGGGCGATCGCCGCGGCCGGTGAGGCCTGGCAGGTGCTGACCCGAAAGCCCGTGCTCGCGGGCGACGAGGAAGTGGCACGAAACCCACGGGCACGAAGCGCGAAGCTCCGTGCGATCGAGAGGCTGGCATGAGCGGTGCGGATTTCGAATACGCCATCAAGAAGGACGTCCGCAACAACCCGATCGTCCGGGAAGTCGACGAGGCGCGGCAGCGACAGATTCGCCGGTCGCTCGCGATTGGCGGCGTGCTCGTGCTCGTGATCCTCTTCTCAGCCTGGCAGAACCTCGCACTGGTTCAGCACGGGTACGCGACCCAGCGGTTGCAGGATGAAATGGCCGCCGAGCAGGCGATCAATCGCCGTCTCCACCTCGAAATCGACGTGCTTCGCACCCCTGAGCGCATCGAGATGCTGGCGAAGCAGCTAAAGCTCGTCGCCCCGTCGCAGGCCGAAGCCATCGTCATTGAGCGTGTGATCCCCTCAGCGCCGCCCGACAAATCCGTCGTCGCGGCCCGCTGACGGCAGCGCGGCAGGAGTACCCGGTGGCCGAAGAACACGGCAGCAGATTCAAGCTTCCCTGGACGTTGCCCGCGCAGCGGATCGCCCGGCGGGAGTCTGCCCCCGCGCCGTTCGCGTGGCGTCAAACCGTCCACTCGCGACTGCTCATTTTCGCGGCAATGTTCGCCGTATGGACGATCGGCATCGAGGCCCGCCTCATTTATCTGCAGGTGTGGAATCACAACGTGATGGTGGCCCGGGCCGCACAGCAGCAGCTGAGGACCGTGGAGCCGGCCGCAAAGCGTGGCGAGATCCTGGACCGCAACGGCAAAGTCCTGGCAGTGAGCGTGGACGCGGAGACGATCGCTGCCGATCCTGGCGAAGTCAAGGATCCCGAGGCCACCGCGCGGCTCATATGTGCAGCGATCGACGAGTGCGACGCCGAAAGGCGGAAGCAGCTGCTCAAGGCGCTCAGCCGGAAGTCGCGGTTTGCATATCTGGAGCGTCAAGCGTCGCCGGCCGCCGGCGCCCGGGTGGTCGCGCTTCACCTGCCGGGCATCACGGTCTACAAGGAAAGCCGTCGCTACTACCCGAACCGGCAACTCGCCGCCACGGTGCTGGGCTGGGTGGGTCTGGACAACAAAGGGCTCGCGGGGATCGAGTCGGTCTTCGATCAGCGCATCCGCGGAGAAGATGGCCGCATCCAGCTGCACATCGATGGCAAGCAGAACGCGATCGCCGTCCGGGAGGAACGCCTGGCGACGGCGGGCGAGACCGTCGAGCTCACGATCGATCGCGATCTGCAGCACATCGCGGAACGCGAGCTGCGAGCCGGGGTGGACGAGCACAACGCCGCTGGCGGGACCGCGATCATCATGGACCCCCAAACCGGGGAGATCCTGGCGCTGGCGAACTATCCGACGTTCAATCCCAACGCATTTGGTGACGCGACGAGCGTCATGCGCAAGAACCGTGCAATCCAGGATGTGTACGAGCCGGGTTCCACGTTCAAGCTCGTGACCGCAGCCGCAGCGATCGAGGAAGGTGTGCTGCAGACGACCGACCTGATCGACTGCGCGCCCGGGTTCATCACGTTTCCGGGGCGGAAGCCGATCCGCGACGTTCATGCCTACGGGGCCCTCTCGTTCGAAGACGTCATCGTGAAGTCGAGCAACGTGGGCGCCATCAAGGCCGGGATGAAGATCGGGCCCGAGCGCCTCGGCCGCTACATCAACCGCTTCGGCTTCGGACAACGGCTGTCACCCGATTTCAAGGGAGAGAGCGCCGGAATCGTCTGGAACCCCGCCAAGCTCGATCCGAGCGGGCTCGCGTCGGTGTCGATGGGCTACCAGATCAGCGTAACGCCGCTCCAGATGGCGGCCGCGGTCAGCTCGGTCGCCAACGGCGGCACGCTCTACGAGCCGCGAATCGTCCGCGCCTTCATCACCGACGGGCGGCGCGAGCGGGTGCCGGCGAAGCCGTTGCGGCGCACGGTGTCGCGTGAGACCTCCACCACGCTGACGCAGATCATGGAGGCCGTCGTCGAACGCGGCACTGCGACCGCCGCGAAAATCGAGGGCTACACGATCGCCGGCAAGACCGGCACCGCGGCGAAGATCGTCAACGGCGCCTACTCGAACAGCGACTACAACACCTCGTTCGTGGGATTCGTCCCGTCACGTAAACCCGCGCTCACGGTGGTCGTCGTCATCGACTCGCCGCACGGGAAGGTCACGGCCTACGGTGGCACGGTCGCGGCGCCGATCTTCAAGCGCATCGCCGAGGCCTCCATGCGCCACCTCGGGATCGGTCCAACGTTGAATCCGCTTCCGCCGGTGGTGGTCGCCCGCAACAGCGACAGCGACCTCGGGTCGATGACGATCGTGCGCGGGCCGATCTCGCTCCTGGAAGTGCTCGAGCCTGCCAAGGCCGGGTTGATGCCCGATCTCCGCGGACTCAGCGCGCGGGAAGCGGTTCACTCCCTGTCGACGATCGGGCTCCGCGCCCAGATCGCGGGGAGCGGCTTCGTCACCGAACAATCACCCGAAGCTGGCGCGGCGCTGATCCGTGGCGATGACGCCCGGCTGAAACTCAGCCGCCGGCCGCCCCTGGTTCCCCCGGGAGTCGTCCAGCAGTGACGCTTCGGCAACTGATCCGCGCCGTCGCAGCGACCGATTCGTTCGGCGCCCTGCTGTCCGGTGCGGAGTCGTGCCCGGAGGTGCCGGTCACCGGAGTCGTATACGACTCGCGCCAGGCGACGCCGGGTTGCGTATTCGTGGCCCTCCGCGGGCTCCAGGCAGACGGCGCGGCATTCGTGCGCGACGCGGTGACCCGGGGTGCCGTCGCGGTGTTCTCCGAGGCGCCGCGCCCTGACGGCGCCAGTGTCACGTGGCGGCAGGTCGAGGACGCGCGCCACGTGCTCGCGGCCCTGGCGAGTGAGTTCTACGGCCGGCCCAGTGAACGGATCACGCTCATCGGGATCACCGGCACCAACGGGAAAACGACCACTTCGTACCTGTTAACCGCGATCTTCGAGGCGGCCGGCATCCGGTCCGGGCGCATTGGCACGGTTGGCTACCGGATCGGATCGCGCGAATACGAGGCCGCGAGAACGACGCCCGAAGCCCCTGAGCTCCAGCGGATGCTGCGCGACATGATCGCGCAGGGATGCGGTGCCTGCGTCATGGAGGTCTCGTCCCACGCACTGGTGCTGCGCCGCGCGGACCACCTGCGCTTTGCTGCCGGCATCTTCACGAACCTGACCCGCGACCACCTCGATTTCCATCGCGACATGGAGCAGTACTTCAGGGCGAAACGCCGCCTGTTCGAATTGCTGCCCGATGGCGCCATCGGCATTACGAACGTCGACGATCCCCGCGGGAATGATTTCGCGGCTGCCGCGGGACGGCTCGTGACCTACGGCATCGACGCGCCGGCCGACGTCAGCCCTGGACCGATCTCTTTCTCCCTCGACGGCCTGGCGTTCGAGGTCAGGACTCCGCGTGGCCCGCTCCACCTTCGCTCGCGACTGGTCGGGCGGCCCAACGCCTACAACATCCTCGGGGCCGTGGCCGCCGCCACTGCGCTCGACCTGCCCGCGAGCGCGATCGAACAGGGAATCCGCGATCTCGACAACGTGCCAGGGAGGTTCCAGGTCGTGTCGTCGACCGCCGACGACGTTCGTGTGGTCGTGGACTACGCGCATACGGACGACGCGCTCAAGAATCTGCTCGAGACGGCGCGACCGCTGGCCACGGGCCGCGTGATCACTGTCTTCGGTTGTGGCGGGGACCGCGACAAGACGAAACGCCCCCTGATGGGGGCCGTGGCCGCGCGTCTCAGCGACATGGTGATCGTGACCTCGGACAATCCACGTTCCGAGGATCCGAACCAGATCATCGAAGACATCAAACGCGGCATCGTCCTACCGGCAGACCGGATCGGGCCGAAGGGTCAGGGACCGAAGGCCACGCCCTGTCTGGCGATCGTGGACCGCAAGGCGGCCATCGAGCGCGCGGTGCGCGAAGCAACACCCGGCGACGTCGTCCTGGTTGCCGGCAAGGGTCACGAGAAATTCCAGGTCATTGGTGAACGAACGCTGCCTTTCGACGATGTCGAGGTGGCACGTGCCGCGCTGGCGATGCGCCGGGCTGGCACGAAGGTTTCATGAACGCGTGACGCCCGTTCCGCTAACAGCCGGAGACGTGGCCGCGGCCGTCCGCGGCCAGATCGTCTCCGGTGGGATATCGGCACCAATCGGCCGAATCTCCATCGACTCGCGCGGGGTGGCGCCAGGGGACTTTTTCGTAGCGATCCGGGGCGAGCGATTCGATGGCCACCACTTCGTGGCCGCCGCACTCGCCGCGGGTGCGGG
>JACDBQ010000471.1 GCA_013694845.1 Acidobacteriota bacterium | reverse complement strand
ACGCTCGGCGGAATTTGCGAATCATCCCAGCAATTCTACCTGACGCGGGGTTGGGACTTTCGCAGAGTGACAGGAGCACCTCACCGCAGTCCGCGATCAGGGCGCATCAGCCCTGGGTCTCGCCGCGCGCTGAAGTGCCGTTTCACAGACAGCGTGCCGATCAGTCTGCCGGTGGACTTCCGGTGTCTAATCGCTCAGGTTCAAAATCTGGAGCGCACGATGATTCCGCACATGCCGGCCGCACTTGCGATTCTTCTCATGGCCGCCTCTCTCGCTCCCGAAAGTTCGCAAGGTTCCGACCCCGGACGATTCCTGACCGGAGGCAATATCACTCTTCGTCTGGAGTACTCCGCCGGATCAAGCTGTGAGCTGACTACCCACGTCGATGTATGGGCAGCCAGCAAAGGACGGAGGTCGGTCGCGCTTTCCTGTGACGGCCGCAAGGCGCATCGCACCTTGACTCAACAAGAGGCAGACGACTTCTTACGTCTCGCGCGGGGCTCTCAGCTGTATCGGGCGCGCGGGATCGGTCGCGACGGCTGCGGAGGCGATGCGTGGCTGGCGTCGGTGAAGGTAACGGACGGAGGACTGATTGTTGTCCTCGTCGTTTCGGGCAACCCCGAGTTTGATAGCGGCCCGCGGCGGGAAGTCTTGGAGTTCCTTCAGAAGCTGTTTACCGAGTTGAGGCCTCGGCTCGAATCCGCCAATCGCAAGTGAGGCGAGAGGTCGTCCCCAGGGTGGTTCGTGGATAGTAACGGCGCGCCCAGCCGACGCCAACCAGAATGGCGTCCCCAACGGGATTCGAACCCGTGTTTTAGCCTTGAAAGGGCCACGTCCTAGGCCTCTGGACGATGGGGACGCAAAGGTGCTGCTGCCGCCGTTCCGAGCGTGAGCGGAACGGTTGATGATAGCAGGCAGCGCGACGATTGGCCAATCGCTCAGCTGTCCCCGCGGCCTTCGCACAGACCAAGGGCATCTGGCAAAGCCCGCACCCGCATCAATCCCGAAACCCTCACGTTCGTCGAGGAGCGTGAGAGAGAACCGGCGGCGCTGCGGTCAGCTCTTGAAAGAAGCGCGGCGACGAAGAAATCGCACCACGCCAGACAGCCCACAGGTTGATCCCGACGGTGGTCAGGAAGAGCAGCCCCGAGATCACCAGCGTGAAAGTCGTCGGGCCATACGCCGGGGACGGCAGGCTCCAGATCGCCATCCCCAGCACGAACATCGCCGTAAGCCAGATCGCCGCGCGCCGCATGTTCGGCGCCCCGGCTGCGACAAACGCCATCAACCACAGCGTCGACATCGAGCCGTACGGCGCACCCGCGAACGGGCTGCGGAACGACGCCAGCGCCACCAGGGCGAGCGCCACCTGCAGCAGCGCGATCCTGCCGGCGACGACATCGTTCGAGATCCGCCCCTTCCAGCCGGCCAACGCCGCCAGACCTATGACCAGCAGCCCGTACACCGAGGCGATCCGCAGACCCGTGCGTTGATCGAGCGCGGCGACGCCAAGGTTCCGCAGCCGCACCGTCACGCCATAGGCTGTCCAGTTCATCGTCGCCGTCCGCGGCCATTCCGTGTGCGGGAACGCCGCGCCACTCGACATCTGCGGAAGCGCGTGGGTCACGAAGTCGATCGTCGGTCGCGTCCCTTGGGTCAGCAACGTGAGCGCCAACAGCAGCGCGCCGCATACCCCGATCCACGCCAGCGCCCGCCATCGTCGCGCACCGGCGAGGTAGACCACGAGAATCCCTGGAAAAATCTTCGCCGCCGCCGCATACGCGAGCAACAGCGCGCCCGACGAGACCCGTCGTCCACTGATCAGGATGATGGCGACGATCGCGATCGGCGCGGCGGTGACCTGAAAGTTCCCTTGTTGAATCCCGAACAGCACCCCCGGTAAGGTCAGGAGCAGCATGCCGCCCGTCAGCGCCACCGTCCCGGCAAACCCGCCAAGCCAGACGCACGTCAACACGATCGCCCCGGCAAGCACCAGGGCCTGCAAGGTGAACCACAGCGCCCGGAAATGCCAGAAGTCGGCGGTCACGCCGTGGATCGCCTGTGGCACCAGCAGAAACGGTGGGGGATAGTGATACGGATCAACGTTCAGCGGACCCAGCTGCCGCGGCTGATAGAGCCGTAGATCGTAGATGTCATGTCCGCCCTCGGCAAGAAGGCGGGCGGCTTCGGCATACGACGACATGCAGCTGTGACGCGTGCGGAACGGATCGTCGGGCCGAAGGGAATGCGCCACCCGCTGAACGTCCGCCATGAAAAGGCTGAGCCACGATACGAACGATGGCGATCGCGGTCAGCACGCCGAGTGCAATTCGAAGCAGGAGTTGCGCGGCCAGAACGGGCGCGAGTGCCCTGGTCAGAAAAGGCGCCGCCGCGACGCCGGTCAGGACAGCCGCGATTGCTCCGCCAGCGCCGGCGAACCCGATCGGGGCACCGAGGCCGAGCGCGCCGACAATGAAGACAGGGGCGGACCACAGTGCCACCGCTGCCAGAGCCCACACCCGCATCGACGCTCTCCTGACCGAGGAAGTGGGCGGTATTCTATTCCGAAGCGGAGCGCTTCAGCGGGCGTGACTACACAACCGTGTAAAAACGCGCGTCGGCACGGGGCGGCCGGCCGTCAGGCGGACGATCGGGATATGGGCGGTCACCGGGCAGGTCGTGATCAGGCGGCCGGTCTCGGCCGCGTCGATGTCGGCAAGTGAATCATCGATCAGGATCAGGTCGGGCACTTCGCAGGAGGCCTTGACGATGGCCTCGAAACCGGTGCGCGCGACGGTGACGCGCAGGCCCGCGGCGATGAGCTGGGATCGACGTCGCTGCCGCGAAGCCGCGTTGCCGTCGGCGACGAGCACATGGCGTCCATACGCCGCGTCGCCCGCGGCTGATGACCCGCGGACGATGGCACCATCCGGTTGTGAACGAGACATCGCGGACGTCTTTCGCTGCACGGTGTGACGGCCAGCAAAAAGGCTGCCTGATCGTCTCGGCTCGTCGTCTCTGAACGCGGCTACTGTTTGCGGCAGCGTTGATGTTGAACTTCCGTATTTGCGCGGGGACGCGACATCGGCTTAGTTGGGTGAGAGGAGCCTTCGCTGACCGTGTGCCCGGACGTGCTACGATCCGGCTCGATCCGCAACGAAGGGGCAAGTCATGACTCTTCTGGTTTCACGACCGACGGTGAACCTGGCTTCGCTGATCATCGGCTTGGCCCTCCCCATCCTGGCCATCGCTCAGCCGCCGGCTCGAACGACGGACACCTCGCGGGGTCTGAGCATCCACTTCGCTGATGGCCGCATCACCACTCAACCACTCCGGCCTTCCGGCGGCTCGTTCACTTCGGGGTTTCCCAGGATTGCTGGCGCGGATACGTCGAGAGAGGGCGCCCCGCTCGCCGCGCTCGATGTGAAGCACCTCGTGGATGGTCGCGACCGTGCTGGTCACCATCTCACTGAGGTACGGCGGCCCGCACCGGAATGTCGTGAAGGTCGCGACGGTTCGCGTCTCGCCTGACGCTCCGGTTCAGGTGAACGAATTGCGGGACTACGGCGTCGAGCCGATCACGTTGTCCCTCGTCACTCTCGTCGCGACCATCGCGCACGCGCCCGTGGCCGTCAGCGTGTCGGCACAAGCCGAGGTGCGTGCAGAGCCGGTCGATCCGAACGCGTCCGCCTATCGCGTGGCCGTAACGAACAAGTCTGCTCTGCCGCTCATGTGGTTCCAGACCTACCGAGGCGACAGGCGGACCATCAGCGGCCGGGAAAGAGGCAGTCGAAACCTGCCCGTGGTCATGCCGGGTTCGGAGTACACCTTTGAGCTGACGTCTTACGCCAGCAGGAAGTCGCCAGACAGCGGGGACGTGTGGGAGCCGCAGGATCGGATCGAGCTCACGTCGCTCATGTGGCAGGACGGCCTGGTCGAGGGGGCCCCGGCGGTGCTACAGGGGCGCTTCGACGCCAGCAAAGCGGCACAGCTGCGTGCGCTGCTGACGCGGTTGCGTGGAGGCGGCCAACCGTCGATCGCGTCCCTCCGACCGGAGATCGCGCGGTCGATGTCTTTCGATCCCGAAACTCGGCAGTTCAGAGACTCGCTGCTGGCGGACCTCGACTCGCTCGAACGCACCCGCCGGTCCAGCGGCGGCCAGAATTACGAGACGTGGCTGGCGGGGACGATCACGAAGTGCCAGCAATGGCTGTCGCGGATCGTTCTTCCCAAGTCCTGATCGGCAGGCCGCTGGCGACATCCGACCAACCCTAAGGCCGTCTTCACTTGCAGGGACTCAATCGGCGATGGACAGCGTTCGCCTTGCTTACCTTAGTCGGGTCCAGCCGTCGCGAGGTTCCGACGGTCAGAACCGAGATCGCGCGCGGAGGCCTGGATGTCTCAATCAAACGAACGATCGGCGGTGGCGCCTCGACACGCCACTTTCTATGCTATGCGACCTGTTTTAAACGGGAGGTGGCGAAGCCGATCAGGTGCGCAAGTTGCGACCGCAGAGCGAGGATGCAGTCGGTATCCGAGCCGTGCCGTGGCCCGATCAGCCCGCACGAGGGGCAGCGTATGAGCGTCGAGGAAGAGGGCATAGAGTTCATAACCGGCGTGGGTCGTCTGTTCGTGGGGCTTTCCGTCGCTGGGGGATGCTCCATACTTCGCCGCAACCCTCACACCGGAGATAGACCACGAGGCGGGTCATCATGACGCCCTGGACGCGAGGTCCGTTACAGCGGGCACACGACTCGTGGTTGCGAGCGGGCGTGATGGTGCGGCGAGCGTCTACGCGCCCATCGTGGAAGACCTCAGACATTTGGGAGACGCCATTATGACACGGCTGGAGGGCGCATCGGCGCGGCGCGCACCTGGTTCTGGGATCCATTTGACGTCTCCTGAGACTTCTGGGATACAGCACCGTCGGACGCTTTCGGAAATGAGCGGCAATCCCGCGCTGCCAAGCTGCCCTGGGACCGGCGTGCAGGGCGGAGGATCTGTGGACGGAATATCAGGTTCGCACCGCCCGGACCGTCAACCGGTGGCATATTAGGGCAGGAGGTCACCGATGACTGAAGCGGCCGTTGGCACCAATGGAACCTCAGCTGAATCAAAGGGCTCGCTCGTGCTCAAATCCCACGCTCTCCGGGAGTTGCACTGATGATGCCCCCAGTGGCGCAACGGCTCCCCGTCGTCGCGCTGATCAATTCCACTCCAGATGTCATCGACATGCTGCGCATAGCCTTTGAGCAGGCTGGCTTCGTCGTGGTCAGCACCTTCACGTACTTGATTCGCGAGGGTGACGTGGATCTTGAGTCTTTCCTGGCGCAGCATCGACCCGACGTCATCGTCTATGACATCGCGCCCCCGTACAAAAGCAATTGGCAGTTGTTTCTGCAGCTGCGAGCGATTCCGGGGTTCAACGACCGTCCGGTAGTCCTCACGAGCACAAACCCCACCCGGGTCCAGCAATTCGCGCAGACGGCACAGGCAGTGTTCGAGATCGTCGAAACCCCATACGAAGTCATGAAATTGGTGGATACGGTTGCACACGCAGCCGGCCGAAAACTTCCCGCGGCTGATCGACCGGAGTCTGAGGAGCCTGGACGACGAAATTGAACGGTTACGGCAATCCGAGGAGCATTTATCTACCGTTGGCGTCGACGTTTTGGAACCGGTACGGAGACCGTAATGGCTGAGCCGATGCGCGTTACTCGCCGGATGTCCGGGGCGCGCATCGTGCGCGACCCAGGGTTTGAGGTGAAACGGCGCCATTCTCTCAAGTTTCAGCCGGTCCGAACAATGGCAGGCAGGGGAACGCTATAGCGCTCCCGATGTCCCTGGACAGGCGATTAGACTGACCCGAACGGGTCGTCCAGGAGGACACGATGGCAAAGGGACACGACATTTACGTTCCGTCCGCGCGAAATTGAAGCCGGTGGGGGACGATTAACGCCGCTACTGCACGCTCCGGAACGTAGCCGCCACGCGGCGGAACTCCGGCAGCATCACGGCGGCGCGACTCGAAGCCACCAACCCCTGCATCACCACGTAGCCGTCCCGCTCTGGCATGACGACCTGGTAGAGCGTGACGATCCGCCCGGTCTTGGTGTCGGTGCCTTCGGCAACGAGTTCGTACGCGGACGCGCCCGCAATGGTTGTGACGCCCCCCTCCAGGATGCGTACCCCTTTCATCTGCGCCGTGCCCTTCGCGCGGGTCTCGGCGAACTCACTCAACCTGTCGATGGTCACCGGCCCGAGCGAACTGCCTACGACGAACAGGGCAGCGCCGGGCCCTTGCGGCGTCAGACTGCCCGACTCGTTTAGAAGGAGCATATTGCTCATGCGCCCTGCAATTTTCAGCGCCGGAGTGGCGGATACGCGAAAGGGCAACCCCTCGAAGTGATCCGCTGGGGCGGCTGCGTCCAGCCGTGTCGATAACACGGCGGCCTTGATGGGAGCGCTCAGGTCCGCCTCCGCCGCTCTGGGGAACGCGCCGACGATCATCACCGACGCGTTTGTGTCGCCAACGACGAGCATCCACTTGAGAAAATCCACTCCGCCGGCCGCTTGGGAGACGTGCAGCAGGAGCGCGGGTTGTCCCCCGATCTTTGGTGTGGCGGATGAGATGAGCGTCATACCTCTGCTCGCGAGCCCCTGGCGGTTCATGCCGCCGGTGAGCGCGGCGAACGGACCGGCGACTTCAGTGACCATGATGGACGCCTGCAGATCCGCCCTTTCGAAACCCGTGAAACGTGTAGCAGGGGAGAACCCCGGCGGCGGCGTGAGTGCCACGGACGTACCGGCGATCCGCACCGCCTGCGCGGATGAGGCGGCCGCCTGGATTAGCACGAGAACGAGGCAGAGTGCGACCGATCGTTTCTGATTCTTGGACATCACCCCGCTCCGGTTAAGGGCCGACCCGCTCGAAGCATACCCCGGTGCGGGGCGGATCGGATGCACTGACTGACGCACCTTTGCGACGGTCGGATCAATCTGATTCTCCGCAGGAATGCGTGTCTGCTGTAAGGCGCGGCGGCTCACGTTCAGTCCAGGCGCCGCAGCCAGGTCCGCATACGTCGTGACCGCTGAGGCGAGCCAATTGGAAGAATGCGGCGGCAGCCGCATGCTCGAACGTGTCCTCGATGTAGAGGTCCGCCGCGTTCTGCGTAGCGCGACACGCCCAAGCTGTGAACGTTCCATCACCGCGCTCCGCGATCCACGTTTCCCAGCCGTTGTCGTGGCCCGCCGCCCAGAGTCGGATCCGCCTGCTAGGCTGCTGACTCTCTCATGAGTCGAGCTGTTACGGACCGTAGACCATGAACGCCGAGATTCAAGCTTGCGACGGTAAATCTGCCGGAATGGGACGGCGAACCCGGGGAAGCTGGCGTGGTGTGGACGCTGCACAAAGGCCACCGCATGGCGTCCTGTCACCTCTGGACGCATCCGCTCGGCGGCGGGGTGCGGCTCGAGGTGGACGACGAGTGGGTTCGCGGCGAGACGCATCGCGAGGGACTGAAGCTGCTTGAAGTGGCGCTTAGCTGGCAGAAAAGCTTCGCATCGAAGGGTTGGGCATAGTGAGCAAGACAGTGCTGATCCTGGGCGCTGGCGCGTCAATGGAAGCCGGCGCGCCACTCATGTTGAGTTTCTGGAGCGCGCCCGTGACCTACGCCAGAACTCGCGGACCGCGGAGGGAGATAAACCTGCGTTCGATCTTATCGACGAGGGTTTGTACGCCTGACCCGCGTTCACAGCAAGTCCAAGTTCGACATCCGTAACATTGAGAACGTGTTCGTTGCCTTTGAGATGGCAGACCTGTTTGGTCAGCTCGGGGAATTGAGCCCAAAGCAAGTGGCTGACCTGCCAGCGGCAATCAGACACGTGATTGTTCGAACAATCGAACTGAGCATGATCTTTCCTGTAGATGATCGCGGGCGGCAAGTCAGGGCGCCGGCGCCATATTCGAATTTCGCGATTCGAATGCCGAAATTGGGGAGCTATCAACGGTTGCTTGGACCCCAGGCAGCGGATCCGGCAGTCTTCCGGGTCTTCAATATGCCGTTAGCGGCGCTCCCGACGGCGTGCTCAACCAACTAATTCCGACGCTCGGCTTCTAAGGCACCGGTCCTCCGTCCGCATGTTACCAATGTGTTTCGCGTAACCACACTAGGAACGTGAGACGGGGAAATCTGGGCTCAATTTGTTAATGATTTTGGTGGGCCGCCCGGGGATCGAACCCGGGACACCCTGATTAAAAGTCAGGTGCTCTACCACTGAGCTAGCGGCCCGAAAGGAAGGACGTCGATCGTATCACGCGGTCCGCTTCTTGCTGCCGCTCGG
>JACDBQ010000494.1 GCA_013694845.1 Acidobacteriota bacterium | reverse complement strand
ACCGCACCGGCCGTAACGGTTACGATCATCGGGGGGAACAAGAACACATCGAAGTACCGGGTGGCGGCCACCGACGCGGGCGGGATCGTCAGCGTGAAGGTGTGGTTTGCCGGCGCCCTGATCGCGTCATCGACCACGGTCCCGGTCGAGTTCACGATTGCGGTGAAGCCGCTGAAGACCGGCAGCTACCCGCTCAGCATCACGGTGACCGACCGGGCCGGCAACGCCACGACCGTGGACCAGACCGTGACGAAATAAGCGCCGGACGGCCAGCGTCCTGCAAGGTACCCAGACTATGCCGCTTCTGCTCCTCGTTCTGATTCTGCTCGCCGCCGCGCCCGCCGGTGCGGCGACGATCGTTGTCCGCGCCGGCGGTGACCTGCAGGCGGCGATCAATGCCGCGAAGCCCGGTGACGAGATCGTCCTCGACGCGGGCGCGCGGTTCGTCGGCCAGTATCGGCTGCCGGCAAAGGCGGCGGGTGGCGCGGTGATCACGATCCGGTCATCGGCCGCGCTGCCGGATCGTCGAATTACACCAGCCGATGCGTCGCTGCTGCCGACTATCGTCTCCAGTGTGGGTGAAGCCGCGCTGTTCGTCGAGAACACCGCGAACTGGAAGATCGATGGTGTTCAGTTCGGCGCGAATGTCGGCGGTGAAGGCAATGTCGTCCACATTCAGAATTCGGTCAATATCGTCCTCGATCGGATCCTGATCGTCGCTCCGTCGACCGGTCAAAAGCGTGGGGTGATGGGCAACGGCAGAGCGATCACGCTGACCCGGTCGCACATCTCGGGGATCTGGCGCGCAGGGCAGGATTCCCAGGCGTTCTGCGCGTGGGACGGCGCCGGCCCCTACACGATCACCGACAATTACCTGGAAGCCGCCAGCGAAAACCTGATGTTCGGTGGGGCCAACAGCCAGTCCTCGGCCAACGTGCCTGCCGATATCCTCGTCGAACGCAATCACATCACCAAGCCGCTGGCGTGGAAGGGCACACCCAAGGCGGTGAAGAATCTGTTCGAGCTGAAGTCCGCAAAGCGGGTGGTCATCCGGAACAATCTCTTCGAGAACAACTGGACTGACGCGCAGAACGGCTACGCCATCCTGTTCACCGGCCGCAACGACGAGGGACAATCGCCGTGGTCGGTCGTCGAGGATGTCCTGTTCGAACGCAACATCGTGCGCAACACGGAGAACGGGATCAACATCCTGGGATACGACAGCTACCAGCCGTCCGGCCGGACGACACGGGTCACCATTCGCCACAACCTGGTGATCACGGCCGGCACCTTCATGCAGATCGGCAGCGAAGTGGGGGAGTTGACCGTCGATCACAACACCGTGGAACAGGGGCATACCTTCGCGATGCTGTACGGCGGCTCGGTCTGGGCAGCCGGGACCGCGCAGCCGCGGAGCGCGCAGTTCGCGGTCGAGAAGCTGATCATCACGAACACCCTTGCGTATCACCGCGACTATGGCGTCTTCGGCGAGGATGCCGGAGTCGGCATCGCAGCGCTCGCCAAGCAGGCGCGTACCTACTCGTGGTCCCACAACGTATTGGCCGGGCCTGGCAGCGAGCCGTATCCGTCAGTGACCTGGCGTCCGAGTATTCAAGAGCACCAGGCGCAATTCGAATCCGACTATTCGCTCACGCCGACCAGCAAGTATCGTCAGGCTGGGAAGGATGGGGCTGATCTGGGAGTCGTATGGTCGGGCGGCTCGCCGGGGATGTCGAAATCACCCCCGCCTCGCAATCTCAGGGTCATCATCCCCTAATAGGGCAGTGGTTCCGCCGCTCAGCTGGTGGCCTGATCCCGGCGCTGAAAGACGAACTCGTTGCACCCGAGCCCGACACCGCCGCACTTCATGTTTGTCAACGTAAAGCCACGGTGCCGGTAGAACTCAAATATCTGGTCGGCGGTGGCGTACTCATAGGGGTAGCCGCCCACCCAGTCGAGGATGTCATACCATCGGTTCATGCCGCGCCGCTGGCCGTACTGGGTCCAGGCACGCAGGTATTCGCCGGGCCGGCGTGTCAGGATCGCAGACACGAGTGCCTTGGCTTCCGCCGGAGCTGAAACGACGATCGCGAACGGCGTTCGCGCGATACGGGGGAGCTCGTTGTACACGCGCTTGATCCATTGCCACCGACGGCTCTGGGTGCCGGTGTCGTTATAGATCGCGACGAAGAGGGTTCCGCCGGGCCGGACAGCGGTCGCGGCGAGGTCCAGGCCATCCCACATCCTGCCCGTGTGATGCAGCACCCCCCAGGAATAGACCACGTCGAACTGCCCAAGAGACTGCACGAACTGTGGGTCGAGCGCCGAGCCTCGCTCAACCGTCCATTGCCGGTCGCCGGGGAAGTAGCGTCGTTTCAGTTCCGCGGTGCAGGCCACCGATGCCGGGTCAAAGTCGAACGACACAACCTCGGCGCCAAGCCGTCGTGCCGCCAGGCTTGACAGCCCGCTGCCGGATCCGATGTCGAGCAGGCGCAATCCGTCAAGCCGTTCGACCCGCAGCATGTGACGGAGTGCCCGTTCTGCCGTCCCGATCCGTTCTTCGTCGAGCACCGTCAGGAAG
>JACDBQ010000470.1 GCA_013694845.1 Acidobacteriota bacterium | reverse complement strand
ACGCCGGTCTGGAGGTTGGTCGCGGTGACAGTGACCCCCGGCATTGCCGCCTTGCTTTCATCGGTGACGATGCCCGACACCGAAGCGGCGCCGACTCCCGACTGAGCCTCTGCTGGAGGCGCCCCTGCCGCGAGCACCGCGAGCGCAGTGAACGCCGCCAGTGTCGGCGCTATGAACCAATGGCGTAGGCGAGCTGTTACGGTCGTGGCGGTCATATTCACTCCTTGCAATCGCGAACGCACTGTCTTCATCGGAGACGTGAGGCTGCCGTCGAGCTCTGACTCGCCGCCGCACCCTCCACCTTGTAAACGATGCCATCTTTCATCACCAGGCTGACCTGGTGCATCACGGCCATGTCGAACAGCGGATTCCCGTCGACGGCAATGATGTCCGCCACTTTGCCGACTTCGATGGATCCGTACTTCTGGTCCTCGCGAAGGAACTGCGCGGGCGCACGGGTCGACGCGACGATGACGTCCAAGGCGTCCATGCCCAGGCGATTCATCCACACCATCTCGCGAGCAGCGGCCGTGCTGTGGAAATTGAGCGGGGTTCCCGCTTCCGTTCCCATGAGAATGCGAACACCGGCGTCCAGCAGTTGCTTGAATCGAGCCTGCGTACCGCCCTTGTTCGCCTTCTTCGCACCGTCGAAGTACCGAAGATTGGTGAAGTCGCGGGCGCTGCGGCGGATCAGATCCGCGAATTCAGCCGGGAACAACGCCAGGGCCGCCGGATCCTCGAGCCGTTCAGGAAATTCTTCGGTCTCCTTGTAAACCAAACCGACGTTCAGGGTCGGGACCACCGCCAGACGCGACTCCGCCAGCAGGTCCAGCGTTTCCTGTGTGTAGCGCTCCCCCGTCGTTGCGCCCATGTGCTCCATCGAGTCGATCCCCGCCGCGATCCGCATGACGAGATCCTCATGTGAGCGAACGTGCGACGCGACATGCTTGCCGCGCTTGTGCGCCTCCTCGACGATCGCCTTGACCATGGGCTCGGTCAGGTTGTTATAGGCCTTGATCAGGTCGACCTTGTGCACGTCGAGCAGGTTGATGGCCGCCGCACGGGCCCCGTCGGCTGTGTTGACGTTGATCGTGTGGAATAGCTTATCGGTCAGCGCCGGGTCTCCATAGTTGATCCATGGACCCGAAACGATGCGCCGGGAGCCTTGAATTTCCCCGCGATTGATCGCGTCCCTGATATAGAGATCCGCGTCGAGAAAGCCGCCTACCTCCCGCGCCATTGTGACGCCGGCCATCAACTGGTGCTTCTCGCTGGCCCCGACGAACTCCTTGAAACGGGCCTTCGACAGCGGGTGCCAGCCGCCTTCCGGAACGACCGGCGCCGCGCCGAAGAATCTGTCGTCGTAGACGCCAGCACCCACGATGTCGCTGTGGGAGTGCATATCGATGAGACCCGGCATAACCGTCTTGCCACGGGCATTGATCACACGAGCACCGGCCGGGACCTTGAGGCTGTCGACCGTTCCGATCGCCTTGATAGTGCCGTTCTCAACCAGGACGACCGACTGATGGATCGGTTGGCCCCCGTGGCCGTTGATGAGCATCCCGCCGACAATGGCGATGGCGCCCGCCGCCGGTTTGGGCGACTGCGCCTGCCGCTCCGCCGTGATCGCAGGTTGAAGGGATGCGGTGAGAATCAGAGCCGCGAATGTGCCGACGAGTCGTTTCATCTGACTATATCTCCTGTAGGGTCTGACACTTAACGAGCGAGCTGCGTGGCGTTCGTGCCTGCCGTCCCTGCGCGTCCTTTGTGGAGAACGCCTTCTTTCATGACCACGCTCACTCTGTGCATGGCCGCCATTTCATGCAACGGATTGCCGTCGACGGCGATAATGTCGGCGAGCTTCCCCGGCTCGATCGAGCCAATTTGACGATCCATTTGGAGGAATTGTGCGGGCCGTCGCGTCGACGCGAGGATCACATCCATCGGAGACATTCCGAGTCGATTCATCCACACCATTTCGCGAGGAGCCGCGGAATGGTGGAAGTTCAGTGGCGTCCCGGCCTCCGTTCCCATCAGGATCCGGACGCCGGCATCCACGAGCTGCTTGAACAGGTGCGGCACGTGAGCTCCGCCGCGCCGCTTGTCGTCGAAATATCGTAGGTGGCTGTAGTTACGAACCGAGCTGCGAACCAGGTCCTGGAACTCCGCCGGGAAGAACTCGAGCTCTTTGGGATTTTCGAGCCGACCCGGGAAGGCCTCGGTTTCGTCGTAGACCAGGCCCACGTTCAGCGTCGGCACGATGGCGATGCCGGATTGTGCGATGTGCGCCAGCATCTCGGGCGTGTAGCTCGTGCCTGCCGCCCCTGAGCGACCCAGCCCGATGTGTTCGACCGAGTCGACGCCGGCGCGCATCCGCATATTCATGTCCTCGACGCTGTCGGCGTGTGCGGCCACGTGCTTGCCCCGCTTGTGCGCCTCCTCGGTGATCGCCCGGACCATGTCTTCGGTGAGATTCGGATAGGCCTTGATCAGGTCCACGCCGGCATCGAGCAGCTTGATCGCCGCACTGCGAGCCCCTTCCGCCGTGTTCACGTTGACGGTGTGATGCCGCTTCTCACCTTCCGCAGGCTCGCCGAAGTTGATCCACGGGCCGGACACCAGCCGGCGAGGGCCAGGAAAGTCACCGCGATTGATGGAGTCCCTCATGTAGAGATCCGTCTCGAGGAACCCACCCACCTCCCGCGCGGTCGTCACGCCGGAGAAGAGGAGATGTTTCTCCATCGCCGGAACGAATTCCTTGTAACGCGCCTTCGAAATCGGGTGCCACTGGTCGTACACGCCAGCACCCACGATGTCGCTGTGGGCGTGCATGTCGATCAGCCCAGGCAGCACGGTCTTGCCGCGCGCGTCGATCACGCGCGCACCCTGCGGAATCGGTAGATTGTCGATGGTGCCGACCGCCTTTACGGTCTTCCCTTCCACGATTACGACGGAGTGGTGCAGAGGCGCGCCCCCATGCCCATCAACGAGCATTCCTCCTACAATGGCCGTCAGGCCGCTTGCGTTCGGGGATTTCTGGGCGGTCAGCGAAGAGTTGAACAAGAGCCCTGCGCAGAGCAGGACGAAAACTGAACCAGGCGAGCGCATTCGAACCTCCCGAAGCCCGAGGCACCTTTGTGTCCCGGAAGATTTTCGTAATTAGGGTTGAACAGGACCACATTGTCAATATTTTTCGAAAAACGGGAACTCCTGGGGTAACATCGCGCGACTTTCACGGCTGGGTCGGAGGACTGGCGCGGCATCAATGAAGTCGCCACGCCGCGCACTGACACAGTATTCAAGGCCGAGTCCGGCAGTTCTCGAGGCAACGCGACATCGGACAGGACTCAAATGCCAGTCTTCGAATCGCATCTGAGCGACTACAGCGAATGGGGCATCGGACGGCGTATCTGCGAAGAGCGCCAGCGCAGAGAGCTGACCCTACAGGATCTTGCCGCCCGTTCCGGTCTGTCGATCGCGCGTCTTTCGCAGACCGAGAACGGCCTCTACATACCCGACGTGGCGCAGGCCCACGGCATCTCAAGGGCGCTCGGAATGAACGTCAACGCATTCCTCCCGAGCGATCGCGCCCTGCCCTACCAGTTGAAAAGGTACCGGGAGGTTCGAGAGAGCACGCCGGTCCAGTGGAGCCCCGTTACGGGCCACCGAACCTGCGATCTGTGGCCCCTTGCGGATCTGTTCAGCGGACGTCACCTCGAGCCGATCCTCGTCCGGCTGAACCCGGGGCAGACCCCGCACTTGCGCCATCATCCGGGGCTGGAGTTCGCCTTCGTGCTGAAGGGGCGCGTCGAGTTCGAGCTCAAGACAGCAGATGGGGATTTCCGTGAAGAACTAGGACGAGGAGACTGCATATACGTCCGCGCCCATCATCCCCACCGGTTCCAATGTCTCGACGGCGAGCCGGCCGAATGCATGCACGTGTTGTCGTCACCCTCTGCGAATGGTCTGAGCGGCTTCGAATGGCTGCCCCATTCGTCAGGCCGTCTAAACGGGAACGGCACCTCAAAGCAGCGGACGCCCCCGACGACGGAACCTGCGTCCCTTCTGGGAGCGGAGCTCGGGGCGCTGCGGCGCGCGCGGGGGTGGACGATCGCAGACGTCGCGCAGATCACGAACGTCAAGGAGCGGCAGATCGAACAGGTCGAGAACGGTGAGCGAACGCCGCCGCTCGACGTACTGTTAAGGTTCGCCCGCGCGTTCGGTAAGCCCTTGCGGGAGCTCCTGCACGACCCCGGGGAGGAGCGGCCCTACTACTGCGTTCGTCGATCGACCGAAATACCCGGCCTGCCGGCCCGTCCACGCCGCGTGCCGACCGACCGGCCGGACGCACCGATGCCGAACACGTATCACCCTCTCTTCGCCGATTTCCCGACAAGGCAGATGTACCCGTATCTGGTCCGGATCCAGAACGTCGACATGCACATGCTGGTGCCGCACAGCCACCACGGTCATGAGTTTCTGTACATCCTCAGCGGCGAAGTCGAACTCGTCACCTACGCCGAAGATGGCAAGGTGAGCGCGGTGCTGGGGCCCGGCGATTCCTGCTACCTGGACGCCACCGTGCCCCACCTGCTTCGGGGCGAGACTCGCAACCCCTACTCGAGCTCCAGCGCGGAGTTGATCGATGTGTACTGGTGCTCGCTAGGCGAACAATACCTATTCGACACCGCCTCGATCGCCATCGAACCGGGCGATCTCGCCCAAGCGCAAATTCAAACCGAGGCTGAATTGCTGCCGCTGGCCAAGCGCCCATGAACATACGAGACACGCTCTTTCAGACGACCCACTGGGACGCGATCAGCCCTGCAACCCACAAGGGCCGGACCGGCGTAGTGTAGGGCCAGGCACTTCGGCGACATCCGTGTTCGCCTGGTCGAGTACGCCCCTGGTTACGCCGCGGACCCCTGGTGCTCGAAAGGACACATTCTGCTCAGGCTAGAAGGCGAGCTGTCCACGGAGCTGAAAAACGGCCAGGTAGTCGCCGGGTGCCCGAAATGACCTACCAGGTGGGAGACGACACCGCGTGTCACCGCTCGTTCATGTGCCTGCTGAAAAGGCCATTCTTGTTGGAACGGTTGATGTTGCGGCGACCACGACATACGCTTCTCAACGATCATGGCCGTGTTCCTCTCGTTCCTGCTGACCCTGCGACACTGCGCGCGCTCGCGCGCCGTCCTGCAGCTCGAACTGCTGGCGTTGCGACACCAGCTCGCGGTGCTGAAGCGGTCGCGACCTCGACGGCTCCGACTCGCGCCGGCAGACCGCCTGCTGTGGGTCTGGTTGTCGCGTGTCTGGAGCGAGTGGCGCGTGGCGCTCGTCATCGTCCAACCGGAGACGGTCGTTACCTGGCATCGCCGAGGCGTCCGCCTGTTCTGGACGTGGCAGAGTCGTCGCCGCATCGGTCGACCGTCGATCCCACCCGACATCCGCGCGCTGATCCGCACCATGTCGGACGCGAATCCGCGGTGGGGCGCGCCCCGGATCCACGGCGAATGGCTGCAACTCGGGATTGACCTTTCTCAGGCGACGGTCGCGAAATACAGGGTCCGCCGTCGGCAGCCGCCCTCACAGACGTGGCGTACGTTCTTGGCGAATCACCGGGCACAGCTCGTCGCTGCGGATTTCTTCGTGGTGCCGACCGCGACGTGTCGGCTGTTGTTCGTCTTG
>JACDBQ010000473.1 GCA_013694845.1 Acidobacteriota bacterium | reverse complement strand
GGCACACCTACGTGACCTGGAATGCGCCGAGCACGATCTATCTTCCCGCTGGATCCCAAACGCTGACGATGTGGGCGGCGGGCGGGTGGTACAACGTGCGCAACATGACCTTCACGATTGAGGGCGGCCGGTAACCCTCCAGCGTACGACTTAGTCCTTCGCGCCCAGTGGATCAGAGCGGACGAATCCGGGGTCCTGCGGGGGTGCCGGAAACCCGATCGTACGACGCGACGGTAGACCAGGATGACCTGCGGCTCACCGTCAGGCTCTCCGGCGCTGATTTCATCGTCACTCAGGGCCGGGGAAATGGATTCAGTGGCTTCATCGACGGGAGTGGCCGCCTGACGTTCGAGATCGGCGAGCCGGATGTCTATTACTTCGACGACCAACAGCATGAGCTCGTCGAGCAGATAAGTGCCACAAGTGCGCTGATCATCAGCGGAAGGGTCACGGCCGCACCGTCATCCACAGGAATCTCCGGTACGTTGAGGGCACTGTTCGTCCTGACGCGAGGCATTATCCCGCCTCTCCAGGCTTCAACATCCTTTTGCTTCGGGACCGCGCACCGATTCGAGATGGTCCGGCGCTAGTGGCGACCATGACAGGGCGCCAGGTCGGCATCACACGTTCCGCGCGTGCACTAAATGTCGGCCTGCAACGGTTCTCCAACCCATTTTCAACCCCCTGCTACTTGTCCTCGCGTTTCGGGGGGAGCATTTTCAGTCACATGATGCACACGGGAACCGGCTCGCGGGGTCATTGCCGCAAGGCGTTCGGTCATTCGGCGCGGGTGGCCGGCGCCCTGGCCATGTGCGGATCTGTGCTCCTGGCGGCCGGTTGTGACCGTCAGCCGTCACCGACCACGCCCGGTATGCCGTCGTCGGAGCAGACCCACATTCGGGGCCTGGTCAGTGACACAGTCCGGCGCCCGCTGGCTGGCGCGCTCGTCGCCGTTCTGGACGGCTCGCTCGCCGGGACGACGAAGCTGACCGACGATGCAGGAAAATTCGAGCTCACCGGCACAGCCGCCGGCACGGTGACACTCCGCGTGAGCCGGGACGGCTTCCACGCCATCACCCGGGCCCTCTCCTGGCAGCAGTCCAACAGCACTGCAATTGTCGAAGGTTTCTTTCGGCTGGATACCCTCGAGCTGGCGATTGGTCTCGACCCGGGCGACTACACGCTAACGATCGCGATCGACCTCGCGGCTTCGAGCAACCATCGGAACCTCCCGCAGGCCCCCTGCGCGGGGTTCCCCGTCGAGCTCGCGTCCCGCAGCTATCAGGTAACGATCCTGCCGGAGTCGTCGTCGCTTTACGACCGCGTGGTGCGCGCCGATGATCGTCCCCTTCATTCTGAGACCCTGTTCGGGTTCTCCCTCGCGGGACGCTTCGTCGGGTTCGAGATGGACGACGGAATCCCCGAGGATTTCCCTGGTTTCCGCTTTCTGAACATCTTTATTGCTGCTCCGACACCCGAGCCCGCGACCGCCACCGGATCGTCTGTCTCGATCCCGTTCTACGGTGAGTTCCGGTACTGCCAGTTGAAGTCCGCCCGAGGCATCTACAACGACTGCTCGCAAGTGCCAGCCGAGCAGATTGTCGACTACCACTCGTGCGCGTCGGACCACGCCACGATGATGTTCACGCGGCGCTGAACGACGTATGGCGAATCGTATCCGCGAATCGTACCGCCTGCAGGGGAAAGGAGCTGGGCATCTCAACCGATCGAGAATCGATGGGAGCAATAGCGACATGCGATTGGGCTGTCGTTTCATGGGAGAGTGAATATGAAGAAAGTTGTCGGACTCTTGTTCTTGCTCGTCTTCGCTGCATGCTTGACCATAACAATGGCCTCGCCGGCTGTCGGGGTTACGCCAACCCTCATTGGTCGTGGAACCTACGATCCGTTCAAGGTCAAGTCGGATCATGCCAGCCCCGTTGACTTCGAGGCGAAGGCTAAATCCGCCGTCGACATCGTGGTGCGAACCCACGATTACGCGCCTGGCGGTTCCACCGGATGGCACACGCACCCCGGCCCGGTCTTCATCACCGTGCTTCAAGGCACGGTTACTTTCTACGAGGTCGATGATCCGACCTGCACCCCCACGATCGTGTCCGCAGGTCAGGGATATGTCGACACCGGGCGTGGGCATTACGCGCGCAACGAGACCGGAGTGCCCGCCAAGGACGTGACCGTGATCATGGCTCCTGTGGGGCTTCCGTTTCGCGGCGAGCTTGCGGCTCCCGGACCCTACTGCGCATTCTAGGATTTCGGACGGCAATGATCGAACGCCTCATGGACCGCGCCGTCAGGCGCGGTCCATCTCACTTTGATCCGGCCTGGCTGGCTGATTCGTCGGTGTGGGCTCTCTCCAATAAGCGCGCGGATGCGGCGCCCCGCGTCATCTCGATCAACTCCACCGGCGTCGCGACGGGCGTCGCGCGCGGAGAGGCCGTCGTCATGGTTCGATACCAATCGCAAGGGGCAGGCACTCGCACATTCGTGCTCCCCCCAGACACCTACCGCCTCAGCGGCACCGTGCTTGACAGCAAGTTCGGTCTGGCGGGCGTGTCGGTCACGATCATTGTCGCCGCACACCGATTCGAGATGGTTCGGCGATAGTGGCGGCCATGCCGGCGGGCCGGATCGGCATCACACGTTGTGCGCGTGTACAGATCGTCGG
>JACDBQ010000469.1 GCA_013694845.1 Acidobacteriota bacterium | reverse complement strand
GCCCTGACGAGGAGGCGTTCGCCGCCGGGGTGGCCGAGGCCGACCTGCGCCGATATGTCCGCGAGCTGGTGGCATTCGGCCCGCGCATGGGTGGGACCCCGTCGAATGACAAGTCCGCGGCGTACGTCTCCGCCTTCTTCAAGAAGAACGGACTCGAGGTCACCGTGCAGGAGGACCCGCCCGCCCTCGCCCACTGGGAAACCGCGTGGAGTGTGGCCCTCGAGGACGGCGCGGTGCTCGAGAGCGCCTGGCCGTTCGGGTTCTCGGCCTCCACGCAGGGGATCCGCGAAGGGAAGCTGCTGATGGTCGAGGACCTGGGCAAGACGGCACCCACCGAGGAGTGGAACGGCCGCGTCATCTACACGCCGGGTGACGTCGGACGTGCGTATGCGACGATCGTGAAGAGCGGGCGCCTGCCGGCGGCCATCCTGACCAGCGCACCCAACGACCCGACGCGGTACGTGGACTGGTCGCGACTGTCGTCGCTGCCGGCGGCAGCCGCCAATCCGATCCCGGTGTTCTCGCTGTCCTACGTGGACGGACGCGCACTGGCGTCGGCGGCGCAGGCAGGCCGACTCGTCCGTGTGTCGCTCGACGCGACGATCCGCGAGGGCCGGGGCAAGACCGTCATCGCGACCCTGCCGGGCGAGGACGCGGACGGCTACTACCTCGTGTGCGCCCACGGCGACTCCGATTCCGGCGGGCCGGGCGCCGACGATAACGCATCGGGCGTCGCGACGGTCATGGAGATCGCCCGGGTGTACGCCGCCCTGGTGCGCTCCGGCCAGCTGCCGCGGCCGAAGTACTCGATCAGGTTCGCCGTCTGGGGGGCGGAGTATCGTTCCGCACGCGCGTTCATCGAGCGCGAGGGGGACAAGCTCGCGCAGTTGAAGGGCGTCATGAACTTCGACGAGACCGGAACCGGCGCGGAGCGGGACGCCATCTACTTCGAATCGAACGACGTCCCGTGGAACGAGCCGATGCTCCGCACCTTCGATGCCGTCGGCGGTGACTACGCGGGTCGGCAGGGCTTCTGGACGGAGTACACCACCAATCCCTCGCAGGGGGGGACCGACTCGTACGCATTTCTCCCGCGTCAGTACAAGGGCACAGGGCAGACGGCGCTGCAGATTCCCTCGACGACAATTTACACGGCGGCATGGGACAAGCTTGCGGAGCTGGACCAGGTCCCGGGATGGGAATCGAAAGGGACCCCGGATCCGAAGAAACTGAAGATCGACTACTCGCTCTACTACCACTCGTCTGGCGACACCCCCGCGAACACCACGGAACGCGAGCCGCAGAACATGGTGCGGGCCGTAAAGGTGACCGGGATCGCGCTGCTGAGGATGAATAAATAGCGATCAGGGATCAGGGATCAGCGTCAGAAGCCTGAAGCCCCAAGCTCACAGCTGACAGCTTTCTTCAGAATCCGATGCGGAAGTTCGCGACCAGCGGCAGGTGATCGGATGCCATCAGCGCTTTCCGCGTGCGCACGAGCTCCATGCTGCGGACGGTGACGTCCCCCTCGTAGTAAATGTGATCCAGGTGCAGCACCGGGAACAGACCCGGATACGTGCGGCGGCGCTTCAGGTGCTGGGCGATGTCGATGCTCTCGAAAAGCGCCGACAGGGTCTTGGTCGCCAGCCCCTTCATCCACTCGTTGAAGTCCCCCAGGATCACCTTCGGTCCCTTGATCCGGTGATCGTGGACGAACGCCGCAAGCCGCGCGGCCTGGTAGCGCCGCTCGAGAACCGCGGTACCGAGATGGACGTTGTAGACGTGAAGCACGGCGCCGTCACCCATGTGGAGATCCACCCGCTGGCACGCGCGCTCCTCGCAGGTGCGCCAGGTCAGCTCGTAGTGGCCGTGATGGACGACCGGGAACCGGCTGAGAACGACGTTGCCGAAGTTGTGGCCGCGGAGCTGTCGCACCGAGTGCATCACCCAGCCCATACCGAGGGCGGCGCCGATTTCCTCGGCCTGCCCGGCGCCGGACGGCCCCGCGCCGATCACCTCCTGCAGCGCCACGACGTCGGCGTTCATATCGCGAATCACCCCGGCAATCCGCACCGGCATCGTCCGCCGGTCCATGCCGCGGCAGCGATGGATGTTGTAGGTGGCGATCCGGACGTCCTGGTAGCGTCCCCCTTCCCGTTCACTCACTGCTGCCGCTCCAGGATCCAGACAAAGGGGCCCACCACTTTTTCCCACAGCGGCCGACGCTGCCAGCGCTCGGCCGTAATCTCGTCACTATCGAGGAGGTCCTGCCGGTAATCGGTCAGCAAGCGCGCGGCCACATCCGGATCGCGCAAGGCCACGTTGATCTCATCGTTGTGTTCGAACGACCGGTTGTCGAGGTTCGTCGTCCCGAGCACCACCCACAACTCATCGACAATCAGCACCTTGTTGTGGGTCATGCCGGCGCGATACTCGTGGATGCGCACGCCGGCCTCGAGGAGTTGTCCCCACATCCGCCGGCTCGCGAGCCGCACCCACCGCTGGTCGGTGTGGGGCCCCGGCACGATGACGTCGACCGCGACGCCCCTCTTCGCGAGGTTCACCAGCGCGAGGCGCAGCGCCCGGTCCGGAAGAAAGTATGGCGTCGAGATGCGGACGTGGTGGTCCGCCCCTTCCAGCAGCAACTGGAAGGCGACTCTCGAGGCCGTCGCGCGGTCCGACGGAGAGCTCTTGATGACGAACGCCGTCGTCTCGCCGGCCGCTTCCAGGTTCGGGAAGTAGTCGGTGCCGGTCATGATCTCGCCGCAGCATTCGAGCCAGTTCTCGGCCGCGACCCCCTGGAGAGCGGCCACCAGGGGCCCTTCGATCCGCGCCATGGTATCTCGCCACGGCGGGCCTTTCGACGGGTACCCCCACCAGTCGGCGATGCCCGCACCGCCGATGAACGCAATTCGACCGTCCACGATGAGCAGCTCGCGGTGGGTCCGGTTGTTCAGCCGGGCCAGGCGATGCCAGTGGATCTGCTGGTATGTCGCGACCCGGCAACCATCCTTGCGCAATCGCCGCAAAGGACGTCCCCACAGACTGAAACTGCCGATGGCGTCCACCACGATCGTGACGTTCACGCCGATGCGTGCACGTTCCGACAGAGCGTCGATGAACTGATCCGCGATCCGGCCGGGCTGAAAGATGTAGCACTCGAGGTTGATGGATCGGGTAGCGGACCGGATGGCGTCGAGCATCGCCGGGTAGAACTGCGGCCCGTTGGTGAAAACGCTGACGCGATTACCGTGATGCAGCGCTGCCTGGCAGGTCGACTGGAGCGTGTAGAGAAAGTCGTCTGCGTGGACCGATGTGCGCTTGGCGAGATGATAATTGATGCCCGGCGTGAACAGAAAAACCAAGACCATCCAGACCAGAAACACCGCCCCCGCGGTGGACAGCCAGTCCATTCAGCCTGAGACCGGCCGCTCGGTCGATGCGGGCACGAGCATGGGGATATCATAGTCGCATGCCGCGCCGGTCATGTACCGCGATGTTCGCCGTTCTTGCGTTGATCACACTCTCCGCGTGCTCGGACCCGCCGCCACCCATCGCGGTCGGCGAAGGAATGATCACGGTGCTGAACCAGACCGACCAGGACTGGAAGGAAGTGCTGGTCACCGTCAACGATCACTTCCGGGGCTTCGTGCCGGTCTTGAAAGCGAACGGGCGCGCCAACGCACCGCTCAATCAGTTCTCCACCGGCCATGGCCAGAGATGGGTCGGCGGAACCCCTGTCCGCACGGTCGACGTGACGGCGAAGAGTGCCGACGGCACCGAGGTGAAGATGACCTACGGACGGGAGGAGAAGAGTCGGTGAGACTCAGAACTCAGACCTCGGAACTCGGAACTCGGAACAAGAACACAGAACACGAAAGCCAAGAACCTAAAGCCAAGAACCTAAGCTGAAACCGACAAAGATGAAGCTGCAATCTGAATTCGAAGTGCCGTGTCCGTGTTGCTCGGCGACGCTCATCATCGACGCCAACTTGCGGCGGATCGTGCGGCACGAAGAGCCTTCACGCGGGGACAAGCCCGAGTTGAGCCACGCCGAACGGATCGTCGCGGAGCAAGAGGCGCGGCGGGAGGCCCTGTTCGCGCAGTCGGTCGAAAGCGAGCGGAACCGCGACGATGCGCTCTCGAAGCGTTTCGAGGAGGCCCTCAAGCAGGCGGGCAAGGAGCCTGTCACCAAACCAACCCGCGACTTCGATCTGGACTGAACGAAGCCGCGGACGCAAGAAGACGGGTGCCGCCCGGGCCATCGCGACGACGCGACGACACGACGTCACGACGACCCGAGGGCGTTCCGGCAATAGTTAGCCGTCGTGCCGTCGAGCCGTCGTGTTCGTCGTGCGAGCGAATAGCTTTTCGGCGCGTCGTGCCCGCGAATTGAACTCGGCCGGCAGCTCCGACCACCTGTCCATTCGCTCGTAGTCAACCGGCTTACTGTCCGGAAACTGCTTCTTGAACGCGCGATAGCGCGCCCGTAACCGGTCGATCCTCGCATCTGAAGACCGGATCGGGCGGTGCGGGTAATCGAGCAGCAAGCGCTCGACCTTCCACACGTTCTTTTCCGACAGCCGCCAGTCGTAGTCGCCGAGCAACCGGAGATCCACAACGGCGTAACCGGTCACCCGGCCGGAATAGTCCACGTATCCATCGACATAACTCAAGGCCAGATCGCGGATGCTCCTGAACACGGGTTTGCGTCCGTGCAGGCCCGGGTCGCGGGACCGCGCGACCGATCCCCACCGTCCCTGGCTTCGATAAACGAAGATGACGTGATCGAGGTCGTCGATCGACTCGAAACTGAGGAGCAGCGGAGGATACCCGTGCTGTTCGAGGATCACCGCCGCCGCGAGCGCGGCCTCGAGACAGTGCGCGGTGCGGTATCGCACGAGGCCGCGGAAGCTTCGCAGCTTGGCCCGCTCGGGCGGGGGCTCGGTGTTGTAGGGCAGCCCGTTGAGGAAGTGCTGGACGAGGACGGGCGTGCGACGGCGATTGATGATCCGCCGTTCGGCCACGGTGAACGCTCCCGGGAGCGGGGCGCTACCGCCCGGCATCGGCGGCGCGGAGTTCCGCGATGAGCTGCTCGGGCTGCCAGTCGTTGCCGTTCAGCACTGTCACCAGCCTGCCGTTGCGATCGATGACCGCGGTCCGCAGGTTGTGGATGATCTCGTCCATCTTCCCCTCCTCGCGCAGGATCGTGACGCCGAATGCGGCGGCGAACTTGTCGAGCCCCTCCCGCTGGCCAGTCAAATACGACCAGCTCGCAGGATTCGCCCCCGCTCGCTCGGCGTGCCGCTTGAGCACGGCCGGCGTATCGAAATCAGGATCGAAGCTGACCGAGAGCAGATGGACACGATCGGCGAGGTCGGTTGCGGTCCGCACCGCGCGCTGCACGGCTGCGAAGTGGCGGTCCATCAGGGGACAGAAGTCCGGCAGCGGACAGCGCGTGTACACGAACGTGACGGCGATGGTTTTTCCCCGCCAATCCGACAGTCGCCGCTCGTGCCCATCCTGGTCGGTGAATTCCGCGCCAGGTACTTCGGCGCCCGGCGCGATCATCGACCCGAGCGGGGCCTTGGGCATGTCGGCCGGCAATGGTGCGGTCCCGGTCTTCGCGACCTGCTCGAGGTGAGCGACGGTGTCCTGCACGACCAGGGTTGCGGTGATCAGGTCACCGGGCCGGACGCTCGCCAGCTGTGCGGCGTCCTTCACCCTGAACGGCATCGTCATGGCGGGCATGAATCCGCGCACGTCTTCGTGCTTCACTGTGATTTCCTGGCGCTCGGCGCGAACCGCGAGGACCTGCCCGGTGAACGGGTAACGCCGATCGCGGGAGCAGCCCCCCGAAATGGCGGCGCTGATGACAACAAGGAGGACGAAATGGCGCACCCGTCCACTGTAGCTCGGCTATAGAGGTCCGTAAAGCTCGTGCGCCCGGGCGGCACGCGATCT
>JACDBQ010000468.1 GCA_013694845.1 Acidobacteriota bacterium | reverse complement strand
GCGTGGCGGTGACCCTCGCGGGGGTGACGCTGGTCGTGATGGCCGAGACCCTGTCGGGCCGCGGCCTCTTCGGCGACACCCTTGATGCCGAACCGGTGGCGATGCTGCTGTTCACGGCCGCTCTTGGCTGGTTCGTGCTGAAGCGCGCGGGCGCACGGTCCTACGACTACGCGGCACTGGCACGTGAGCTTGAGCTCGCGCGCGCCATTCAGCGGTCATTGCTGCCGCAGCGGATGCCCGACGTGCCCGGCCTTCGCATCGACGGTGCCTACTCTCAGCGGCAAGTTCGAGCAGGCCTACGTCACCGCGTGTTGCGTCATCGTCGATCGCGCGCAGGAGCGCCTCTCATATTCAACGGCCGGCCATCCCGCACCGTTGCTGCGCCGCCGCGACGGCGACATCGAGCCGCTCGACGAGCGGGGGATGGCGCTCGTGCTGTTCCCCGAGGCGTCGTTCATCACGACCGAGGTTTCGTTTTACGCGGGCGACCGGCTCCTCTTATTCACCGACGGTCTGCTCGAAGCCAGGCGCATCGACAGCGAGGAGTTTTTGGAGACGAGGCGCTCGGCGGGATCATCGCAGCGACACCATGTGGTGGGCAGTTGTCCGGGCGCGTGCTGGCTGCACACCGCGCCTGGATCGGCAGCACCACACCGCTTTCCGACGATCTGACCCTCGTAGTGGTCGAGAGCCTTGAACTGCCGCAGCCAGCTGGTCGCAGCGGCCCCAGGTTTCTTCACGCCCGAGATCATCCTTAGTGGGATTCAGCGACTCGCTTGGATGCGTGCTCCGGTATCACTTCGTGTTCAGCCATGAGGCGTTGATCTCCGGCCACGCCCACGCCTTTCCGGTGCCGGCGCCCTGGGCGTAGAGCCCCGCAACGAGATCCGGAAGCCCCGAAGCGCTGGGCGCTGCCTCGAACATCTGATCGATCACAAACGAACCAAGTGTTCGATAGCTTTCAAACTGCGGCTCGTCGAAGGCCTGATCGGCCGTTGTTTCATGCGGAAACGCCTTGTGCGATCTCTTGTAGTGGAGGACATCCTGCGGCTCCTGTCCGTAGACCGCTGGCTTGACGTAAAGGAGGATGCCGTCTTCGGCTCCAAGGTCCACACACGAGTAGCGGATCTGGCCGATCGCCCAGTACAGGCCCCGCCGCTGACGCTGCTCGTCCCGCTCCGCGGCGTCGAGCGTGTTGGACCAGATGGGAGTATCCACGAACTCGATCGGCACGCCAAGATCGATGCGGATCTTGCGGATGGCGTTACCCAGGTCGTTCAACTGGTAATTTTCATCGGCACCGCCGTCGCTCACCACGATGATCTTGCAGCGGCGCAGGACCATCTCGTACAGGGCCAGATTTTCGAAGTGTCCGCCGTCACTGAGGTACACGTACTTGTTCTTGTCGTCAGTCAGGCCGAATGCCTCCGCCAGAATCGGCGCGATGGAATACCTCGGTGACTGCCGGCGGTATGTTCGTGCGCCGGCCGGGCCTGGATTGCCGAGCCACCAGCCGAGCCGCACGTTGAACAGTGTCAGGATCATGGACAGGACCGGCGACGTCGTGTAGTACCCCATGTTGGAACTGGCCGCTGCGCCGGAAATCGCAACCGCCGTCCCGATGGAGATGCCGTCGTCGCCGCCGTAGTCTCTCGCCCGGCGATAGCCGAGGCGGAAGCATCCGCAATGCAGCGGCGAGACGGAGAACGGCTCGGCTCGGCGCTGCTGCCACGCCAGATTGTCCCCGCCGACGAGATTCAGTGCCGTGTTGACCACGTGAAACAGCCTGTGTGCGGGCGGGTACTTCGGGCGGATCTCCTGTGGGTAGGCCGCTTGAAGCAGCCGCCTGTTCACCAGAATCCCGTAATCGCTCCGGGGATGGCGGTCGAGCGCTGCGGTGATTCGGCGCTTCGCGGCGTCGTTCTCCCACAAGGAAGCGAAAGCCGTGTCGCCATGGAGAGGGGATTGCTGATCCTCGAGTGCACGGTTCAAGTCTTCAATCAGCGCCACTTTCAGCGACTGCGAGGGATGAGCGTCGGAGCTGTAGGAGGATATCTCCGCCCGAGTCTCGTCGCTCAGGCGTGTGTTCCAAAGATGTCGTGACGGAGCATCCGTCCGGTCCTGAAGCTTGATGATCAGCGTGTCGATGCGATCGAAGTCGCTCTCATGAAAGAGCGCGGGCCGCAGCTCGTGCATCTGGATGTTGTCGGCTGGATCAAAGCCGGTGAAGGGATTCGGCTTTCTCTCGTTCGTTCGGCGCGACGCGCCCAGGAACGCACGAATCAGCCGGTCGCGATACCCGGCATGAAGGGAGAACCGATTCAGGTTGATCCCACGCGACATCGCCAGGCCGAGCCCTGTGGTGAGCGCCAAGAGGACGGCGACCAGCAGATGCGACGGGTAATGTACCGCCCACATGTGCAGGAACGCGACCGCGGATGGGTCGGGCGTCGGCGCCTGTTTCGCGGCCGTGAAGAGCAGCTGCCACCCTGCCCCTTGACCCGCTGCCGCCTCCCCCATTGATGATGCGAGGCCAATGATGATCGCACTCGTCAGCCACGAGAGGGCCGCGGCGACGACCGCAAGAAAGATCATGGCGAGAACCGGCAGCCCCACTTCGGTGATGGACGAGAAGGTGCTTGGCTCCGCCGCCCGCTCCTCGGTCGCGGGGGTCTTCGCGCTGCGGCCGGCCAGCAATGCGGCCAGCCCGGCAAGGCCGCCCAGGGCCCCGACCAGCTTGGGGGAATAGATCAGGCCAAGCGGCCCGAAAATCACCAGCGCGGAAAACGCCAGCCAGCCGATGCTGACGATCAGAATCCAGGCGTTGGCGCGCGCCCACCATTCCCTGTCCTCGTCGGTGAACCGTTTGCTGTGGCTCGTCACTCCGACGAAGAGCGTCATCGCCAGCAGGAACCCGCCCAGAAACGTCGGTACGGCGAGTACCGCGTAAAGCTCCGTTCGCCAGTCCTCGGCTCGCCAGTTGTTCCAGGAGGTCGCGGTTTCATGGACCAGCGGCGGCGCGCTGAGGAGCGACTCGGTGCCCCAGAAGAGCAAGCCGCCGGCAACGCCGACCAAGGTGAGGCAGAACATCTCGACCGGGCTGATCTCCCGCGGATGCCGGTGCCGCCGCAGGATCAACGACGACAGCAGCCACCCGGAGAACGTCACGCCTCCACCAAAGACGGCGTAGAGCCACCACACTCTGACTCCGTCCAGGTGCACGTCGAGGGACCACGCCCAATACAGCGTCAGGACGACCGCGCCAACCGTGAGCGGCAGGAGGCAGAACCTGAGAAAGCTCCGCTGGTCGGTGCGTCTGAACCAGAACGGACTTCGGGCGCGCAGCTGCTCTCTGACGTTCGGCCGGTTGAGCGCGGAGTATGCCACCGCGCCAATCAGCAGAATCAAGCCAAGCGCCAGCAGGTGATGCCGCGGCGCGATCCCCATCCACGGACTGGCATTCGGGGCGAGCAGGCCGGCGACGTACAAGCGCGGGATCAGCAGACACCCGAGGAGCAAGGGCAGCAGCACTGACCAGTTCAGAAGCAGGTTTCTCAGATAGATCGCGACGAACGCCCAGGTGTCCGCCGTAAGCAATCCCGCTTTGGGGGTAATGAAGTTGCTGTAATTGCGCAGGTGGAGGACTGGTCCCGGGTCGGGGTCAATACTGGACTGCGGCGGCGAGTTGGCCAGCGACTGGGTGACACCCGAAAGGCCGCCTGCCTCGCGTTGTATCCATGCAGTCAGCCAACTGCCGATGTATCCGCCGCCCGACACGGTCGACAGGTAATCGAAGTCCTTCAGCAGGTTATGCCTCGCCAGGCCCTGCAGCAGGCCCAGCGCGAAGGTACCACTGCGGATTCCGCCTCCGGAGAGACACAGCGCCGCGTGAGCTGGCAACTGGTGGAAGCGGGCGTGGATCGTTGCCAGCCTGATGTTGTGCACCCTCTCCAGTTCAGCCGGAAACAGCTGCTCAAGCAGTAGACGGTTGAACTGAATCCTGTCGGTGTCGTTCAGGTCCACCGCTCTCTCCGCCAGTACGCTCACCGGCCCGGTGAGCGTGACCGCACCGAAGCGCTCGGCACTATACAGCGATCCTCTGGTAAGCAGTTTGTTCAAACCCTCCTCGAGGGCGCTCAACGCTTCCCTGGCGGCCAGAATCGCTTCAGGCGCGTGCGGAGCGGGAGCGGTCGGCATCGCATCGCCGACGACCCCGATCCGACCCTCTGGATACTCGGGCAGTTTCGGTGAATCGTCGGCGTCGTACAACGCATTGAGGTCTCTGGCAAACGGCGACACCGTGCGCACTACGCGTCGGCAGGTCTCATGCGGAACGGAGGAGGACAGGTACGCCCACAATC
>JACDBQ010000458.1 GCA_013694845.1 Acidobacteriota bacterium | reverse complement strand
TCGCGCGACCGAGCTCGCTTACGAGCGCGCGGTCGAATACGCCGAGCGCGCGAAGCAGTGTTTGATGGCTTTCCCGCCCGGCCCCGAACGCGATGCGCTGGCCGCGCTGCCCGACTACGTGCTCTCGCGCGACCGCTAGCTCCGCCCGAGCGGTCGGCTGACACGCATGGATCCTCTCGATCGCATCAACCAGCTTCGCGAACAGATCCGGCATCACGAGAATTGCTACTACGCGCTGCACGCGCCCGAGATTTCTGACGAGCAGTTCGACACGCTGCTCCACGAGCTCGAGCAGCTCGAAGTGGAGCATCCCGATCTCGTCACACCAGACTCCCCGACCCAGCGCGTGGCCGGGCGGCCGACCGAGGGGTTTGCGACCGTCGAGCACATCGCGCCGATGCTCAGCCTCGGCAACGCCTACAACGAGGCAGAGCTGCGCGCGTTCGACGAGCGGGTGCGGAAAGGTGCAGGCCTGGGCGACGGGCCTGTGCCCTACGTCGCGGAGCTGAAAATCGATGGTCTCAGCATTGCGCTGACCTACGAGGGCGGCCGGCTGGTGCGCGGCGCCACCCGCGGAGATGGTGTCCGAGGCGAGGACGTGACGGCCAATGTCCGCACGATCCGGCCGATCCCGCTGATCTTGAAGAAGGGTCCCGAGGGTCGGGTTGAAATCCGCGGCGAGCTCTTCATTCCACGCGCATCGTTCGCCCGCATCAACAAGGATCGGGAAGCGGACGGCGAACCGCTCTTTGCCAATCCGCGCAACGCGGCGGCGGGAACGATGCGCAACCTGGATCCGTCGCTCGTGGCGAAGCGTGGACTCGGTGCGTTCACCTATCAGCTGGTGATGGATGGTCCCGCGGCGCCGCCGACCCACTCCGCGATGCTCGAGACGCTCCGCGGCTGGGGCTTGCCGGTCGAGCGGCATTACACGTCGTGCGCCAGCATCCACGAAGCCGTCGCATTCTGCCACAGCTGGGCGGATGGACGGCAGGCGCTCGAATTCGATACCGACGGCGTGGTCGTCAAAGTCGACGACCTCGCGTTACGCGGACGGCTCGGCACTACGTCGAAGTTCCCGCGCTGGGCCACCGCGTTCAAGTTCCCCGCCCAGCAGGCACACACGACGCTGCTCCGGATCGCGGTCAACGTCGGCCGCACCGGCGCGAATACGCCCTATGCGGTGCTTGATCCGGTGCTGCTCGCAGGTTCGACGATTTCGATGGCAACCCTCCACAACGCGGAGGACATCGCCCGCAAGGACCTCCGCGAGGGAGACACCGTCGTCATCGAAAAGGCCGGTGACGTGATTCCTCGGGTGGTCTCGCCGATCATCAGCCTTCGCCCTGAAGACGCGCGGTCATGGGTCATGCCGGCGACGTGTGCGGAGTGCGGCAGCGAGCTCCGCCGCGACGAGGCGGAGGTGGTGTGGCGCTGCGAAAATACCTCCTGCCCGGCGAGACTGCGGCGAAGTCTCGAACACTTCGCCTCGCGCAGCGCCATGAACATCGAGGGTCTCGGCGAGTCCCTGGTGGACCAGTTGATTGCCCAGGGCCTGGTCCACGACTTCGGCGACCTGTACCGGCTCGACGGGTCGCAGCTCGAGATCCTGGTCGTCGCGCCGAAGGCGCCGCGGTCTGAACGGGCCGTGTCCCGGAAGCTTGGCAAGGTGGGTCGCAATGTGGCCGAACAGATCGACCGGAGCCGCCAGAACGATCTGTCTCGCCTGGTCTACGCGCTCGGGATCCGCCACGTGGGTGAAAAAGCAGCCGCCACGCTGGCCCGACATCTCAGAAGCATGGACGCCATCCTCGACTCGCCGCTGGAGGCGCTGCAGACGATCCCCGAAGTCGGGCCTGTGGTCGCCGCGTCGGTCCGGGCGTTCGCGGACGAATCACGCAACCGCGCGCTGGTGACCAAGCTTGCCAGGGCGGGGGTGAACATGGCGAGTCTGCAGCCGCCGATGGACGGAGGGGCACCCGGGCCGCTCGCCGGCCGGACGTTCGTGCTGACCGGCACGCTGCTCACGATGACCCGCGAGGAGGCGACCGACGCGGTCGAGCGCCTCGGCGGCAAAGTCTCGGGTTCGGTGAGCCGGAAAACGCACTACCTCGTGGCCGGCGCGGAGGCCGGCAGCAAACTGGAGAAGGCCCGAACCTTGGGTGTCGCGATCCTCGATGAAGATGAGTTCAAGCGCCTTATAATTTGAGGTGGAAGCACGCATGAGACGGTTCACTGTCATCACCGTCGCGCTCGCATCGACCGTGGCATTTCTGGTCGGCCTGATCATGGCAGGGCAGTTCACGCCCACGCCCGTGGTCACGACCGCTCCGCGCACGCCACCCGTGTTGCGGGACATGCCGAGGCCGGCGTCGGTCACCGGCGGGGCGGCAAACTTCGCGGACGTGGCCGAACGGATCAACGCCGCGGTCGTGAATATCGACGCGACGTCCAACCGCTCGGCGATCCGGGAGTCGCAGCGACTGTTTCGACGTTCGCCCGAGGATCCGCCGCGCGAGTTCGATGGGCCCAGCCGCGGCGCCGGCAGTGGGTTCATTATCGACCGCGAGGGGCTCATCCTCACGAATCACCACGTCATCGAGCACGCCGAACGCATCACGGTGACGCTCGCCGACGGTCGCGCGTTTCGCGGCGAGGTGATCGGGACCGATCCGGCGATCGACGTCGCGCTCCTGAAAATTACCGGCGGCCGTGATCTGCCGGAAGCGCCGCTCGGGAACTCGGACGATCTTCGCGTCGGCGAGTGGGTGTGCGCCATCGGGAATCCGCTCGGCTACGTCCATTCGGTCACCGTCGGCGTGGTCAGCTTCATCGGGCGAAAGCTGTTCGACGCGAGCCTTGACGATTACATCCAGACCGACGCCGCGATCAATTTCGGCAACAGCGGCGGTCCGTTGATCAATGCGCGGGGGCAGGTCATCGGCATCAACTCCGCCGTCAGTTCGCGCACGAGCAGCATCGGCTTCGCCGTCCCGATAAACCAGGCGGTGTCGATCCTGCCGCAGCTCAAGGCGAGCGGCAGCGTATCCCGCGGATATATGGGCGTGTTCCTGACCGATGTCACTCCTGCACTTCAGCGGGCCCTGAGTCTTACGGTCGGCCGCGGCGCGCTGGTCCAGGATTTCACGTCCGATTCCCCGGCGGAACGCTCGGGTCTGCGGGTCTATGACGTCATCCTTGACGTCGAGGGCCGGGACATCGGCAGTAACGAGGACCTGATCCGCGACATTGCGGGGCGGCAACCTGGGGCCGTGGTGCGCGTGGCGCTGACGCGCGACGGGAGACGGCTGACGGTTCCGGTACGCCTCATCGAACGGCCGCGCAGCTCCACCCGAGACGACGACTTATTACCCGGCTCCCGCGGGCGGGCCGCGCCCGCATCTCCGGACGTGCCGCTCGGTCTCGCGGTTCGTGAACTGGATCGCACCGTCGTCCGCCGCGTCCAGTACCCCGACGCGATCCAGGGTGTCCTGATCGTGCGCGTCGACGCCACCGGCGCGGCCTTTTCCGCGCAAGTGCGCAGCGGATTCGTGATCACCGAGATCAACCGCCGCCCCGTGCGCTCCGTCAGCGACTACGAGCGGATCGTATCGGCGGCACGGCCGGGCGACGTGCTCGCGATCTACTGCTACGATCCTTCGGTGGCGCAGCGCAGACTTGTGACAGTGACGGTGGAACCCTGATGGCCGCACGGATCCTGCTGATCGACGATGACGCGGGCATTCGCGAGTCGATGCGAATGCCGCTCGAATACGAGGGTTACGATTACGCGTCAGCTGCCTCGGCTGAAGAAGGGATCTCCGCCATTCAACGCGAGTCCCCCGACATCGTATTTCTCGACATCAAGATGCCGGGCATGGACGGCCTGGATGCGCTGACCAGGATCAAAGCCATCGACGAGGCCCTGCCGGTCGTGATGATCTCCGCCCACGGCAGCGCGTCGGTCGGCGCCGAGGCCACGCGCCGGGGCGCCGCCGATTTCATCGAGAAACCGTTCGGCGCGGAACGATTGCTGGTCACCATCCGCAACGTGCTGGACCAGAGCCGGCTGCGCGATGAAAACCGCACCCTGAAGAGAGCGGTGGAAGTCCGGTACCAGATGATCGGCGAGAGTCCTGGGCTTCGCCACGTCGGCGACGCCATCAAGCGTGCCGCGCCGACCAACGCCACCGCCCTCCTGCTCGGCGAAAGCGGTGTCGGCAAGGAGCTCGTCGCCCGGGCCATCCATCGGAACAGCCTGAGGAGCCGCGAGCGCTTCATCCAGGTCAATTGCGCCGCCATCCCGGAAGAATTGATCGAGTCGGAGCTCTTCGGACACGAAAAGGGATCGTTCACCGGCGCCACCGAGAAGCAGATCGGCAAGTTCGAGCAGGCGGACCGCGGAACCATCTTCCTGGACGAAGTAGGTGACATGAGTCCGAAGACCCAGGCGAAGGTGCTCCGGGTGCTCCAGGAAGGGGAAGTCGAACGCCTTGGCTCCTCGCGCACCATCAAGGTCGATGTTCGGGTGATCGCGGCGACGAACAAGGAGCTCGAGGAGGAGATCGAGAAGGGGACCTTCCGGGAGGATCTCTTTTTCCGTCTGAGCGTCATCCCGATCCGCGTGCCGCCGCTCCGCGACCGCCGGGACGACATCCCTGCCCTGGTCCGGCACTTCGCGGACCTCTTCAGCCGGGAGCACAACCGCCGCCCGCAGCGGTTCACGCCGGCCGCGCTCGAACACATGCAGAAGGCGCGGTGGAAGGGCAACGTCCGGGAGCTGAGGAACACGGTCGAGCGTCTGATCATCATGACGCCGGGGGACCCGATCGACGTCGATGACCTGCGGGACATCGTCCGGATTGAAAGCCGTCCCGTCGCGCCGGAAAGCGACAAGGAGCGGCCAGGCACACTCCGGGAGTTCAAGGAAGTCGCGGAACGCTCGTTTCTCGTCGATAAGCTGCGCGAGCACAACTGGAATATCTCGAAAACCGCGGAGGTCATCGGAACGCCGCGAAGCAATTTGTACAAGAAGCTGGAGCAGTACGCTATCAGCCAGGAGAACGATGGAGGGTAAAGGCAATGCAAGTGGGCAAGTAGAATTCCGCCGCAGTGGGCCAGACGATCGCCGCGCCGTAAGGCGGGGAGGAAAGTCCGAACTCCGCAGGGCAGTGCGCCGGGTAACGCCCGGTCGGGGCAACTCGAAGGACAGTGGCACAGAAAACATACCGCTAACCGGGCAACCGGCAGCAAGGGTGAAAAGGTGCGGT
>JACDBQ010000463.1 GCA_013694845.1 Acidobacteriota bacterium | reverse complement strand
CAGTTCGCCGACACGTATCAGGAGGCGAACGGGCTGCTGTTTGCGGATCGCACTCCGAAGATCCCGCTCGAGAAGATCGCTGCCGCCACTGCCGGAAGGGTGGCCGCCCGGTCCGACGGCCTGGAGCAGCTCACGCCGGTGGACGAGCGTTGACGAGTGAGGTGAAGATCCACAAGCGTCGGCTGACGAAAGCCGACGGCCGGACGCTCCTGCTCTATGGCCGGGATCCGATCCCGGAGAATCTGACGGCTCCGAGCCCCGAAGGAGCCGGCCCGGCCGCGCCCAACGCGCATCTCCGCTGGCATCCGCTCAGGGGGGAGTGGGTCGCGTATGCAGGCCACCGGCAGAACCGGACGTTTCTTCCCCCTCCCGAATACAATCCGCTCGCCGCGACGACCGAGGGCTCCAGCCCCACCGAAGTGCCGGCAGGCGCCTGGGATGCCGCGGTTTTCGAGAACCTGTTCCCGGCGCTGACGCTCGCGGCGCACGATCCTCCGATCCTCGCGGTGCCCACCGAACCCGGCAAAGGCGTGTGCGAAGTGGTGGTGTTCACGCAGGACGCGTCCTCCTCTCTGGGCCGGTTGCCGCTCTGGCATATCGAGCTATTGATTGCGGTGTGGGGCGACCGCTATTCGGAGCTTGGCGCGCGGCCCGAGGTTCAGTATGTTTATCCGTTCGAGAACAGGGGCGTCGAGGTTGGGGTCACGCTCCATCATCCCCACGGTCAGGTCTACGCGTATCCGTTCATTCCGCCCGTCCCCGCGCGTGAGCTCGAGCAGCAGCGGGCCTATTACGCCCGCGAGGGGCGCGGCCTCGTCGAAGACTTCGTCGCCCGGGAAGTTCGCGAGCGACTGCGCGTGCTCTACGACGGACCAGAGGCGGCGGCGTTCATGCCGATCTGTGCGCGCTACTCCTATGAAGTGTGGGTGGCTCCGAAGCGTCCCGCGCCCTCGTTTGCAGACCTGACAGCCGTGGAGCGACGCGATTTCGCCCGCGCACTGAAAACCGTTCTCATGAAGTTCGACGGCTTGTGGCAGCAGCCGTTTCCCTACATCCTCGCCTTCCATCAGGCGCCGACCGATGGTGCCGACCATCCCGAAGCGCATCTGCACGCGGAGTTTTATCCCGCGTTCCGAATGCCCGGGCGTTTGAAGTACCTGGCAGGGAGCGAAATCGGTGCGGGCGTCTTCACCGCGGACACCTTGCCGGAGCAGAAAGTGGAGGAGCTGAAGGCTGTGGCGGTTGACATCGATGCGTGAGGTTCGCGCGGACGCGCCCGGCCGGGTCAACCTGATCGGCGAGCACACGGACTATCACGACGGATACGTGATGCCGTCCGCGGTGCCGCAGCGAACGCATGCGCTCCTGCAAACGCGGGACGACACTCGGGTCCGCGCCTGGAGTCAACAACTCGGGCCGGATCCGATCGGGTTCGAGGTCGGTCGCGAACGGAAGACGGGCGGTTGGGGCGACTACATCCAGGGGATTACCTGGGTGCTCGCGCGGGAGGGCTTCGAGGTTCGAGGGTTTGAGCTTCACCTCGAGTCGGCGGTTCCGCTGGGGAGCGGCCTGTCATCCAGTGCCGCGCTCGAAGTGGCGACCCTGCGCGCGCTGCGTGATGCGTTTGACCTCCAGCTGTCGGACGTTGAGCTCGCGCGACTGGCGCAACGGTCCGAGGTCGAGTTCGTCGGCGCCCCGGTCGGAATCATGGATCAGATGGCATCGAGCCTGGCGGGAGAGCGCGAGGCGTTGTTCCTCGATACACGTTCGCTGGAGTTCGAACGCATTCCTCTCCCCGACACCCTCGAGCTCGTGGTGATCAACTCCGGGGTGGCGCATCAGCACGTCGGCGGCGATTACGTCACCCGCCGCCGCGAGTCCGAGGAAGCAGGCCGGCTGCTGGGGGTGAAACGCCTGCGGGACATCGGCGTCGACGCTCTGTCTCGCATCGAAGCCCTGCCGCCCCTGCTGGCCCGCCGCGCACGCCACGTCGTGACCGAGAATCAACGCGTGCTCGAAGCGCGCGCCGCGCTTGTCGCCGGCGACCTCGAGACCCTCGGCCGTCTTTTCACTGCCTCACACGTGTCGCTCCGTGATGACTACGAGGTATCCGTGGCCCGGGTGGATCTGCTCGTGAGCCTGGCTGAAGATCACGCGGACGTATTCGGCGCCCGGATGACGGGCGGGGGCTTCGGTGGCGCCGTCGTCATCGCGGCCGCGGCCGGCCACGGTCGTGCGATCGCGCAAGAGGTGAGCGCCGCATACGCAAGGTGTGCGAGCGATGCGCCCGAGATCCTGTTGCCCCTCGTCAATTGAGCGCGGCCCTCCGGGCACGATTCTTGGTCATCCGGGGGCATGAATCCCTCACACCATACCGAAGCTGACCTCATCTGCCTCTCGCATCTGCGCTGGAACTTTGTTTTTCAGCGCCCGCAGCATCTTTTGACTCGCTGTGCACTCGAGCGGCGCGTGTTCTACGTCGAAGAACCGCTTTTTGACGGTGACGCGGCCCCCCGGCTCGAGCTTCAGCATAGTGGTCGCGTGACGGTTGTCGTGCCGCACCTCACCCGGACTGATGACGTCACAGCCGTGCTCCGAATCCTTATGGACGAGTTCCTGTTGGAACACCGGGTTCAACGGTACGTGCTCTGGTACTACACACCCATGGCACTCGCTTTCACTGACCACCTCCAGCCCGAAGCGATCATCTATGACTGCATGGATGAACTCAGCGGGTTCGCGAATGCGCCCGCCGAACTGACCGACCGCGAAGCCGAGTTGATGCGCAGGGCTCGGCTGGTGTTTACGGGCGGGCAATCGTTGTACGAGGCGAAGCGGCACGCGCATCCCGATGTGCACGCCTTCCCGAGCAGCGTCGACGTCGAGCACTTCGCCCAGGCTCGCCGTCTCACAGGCGACCCCGCGGACCAGGCCGACATCCCGGGTCCGCGTCTCGGCTTCTTCGGCGTGATCGACGAGAGGATGGACCTTGCGCTGCTCGCAGGGGTGGCGGCTGCGCGGCCTGACTGGCACTTGGTAATGCTCGGACCCGTCGTCAAAATCGATCCTGCGACGCTTCCGCGGCCCCACAACATTCACTACCTCGGCTCGAAGAGCTATCAGGAGCTGCCGCACTACATCGCCGGGTGGGATGTCGCGCTGTTACCGTTTGCCCGCAACGAAGCCACGCGGTACATCAGCCCGACCAAGACGCCTGAATACCTGGCCGCAGGTAAGCCGGTGGTCTCGACGTCGATCCGCGATGTGGTGAGGCCATACGGTCAGCAGGGGCTGGTGCGAATCGCCGATACCGTGGAGGCGTTTGTCGAGGCCTGCGAAGCCTCGCTGACTGAAGACGCGACAGCGCGGCTTCGGAACGCTGACGTATTCCTTCGGCAGACCTCCTGGGACGGCACGTGGACGCGGATGCGCCACCTGGTCGAATCCGCACTCAGTGTCAACGCGGCGGCGGCCCGCGCTGCCGGCGCAGTCTAATCGTTCGGGGGAATCATGTTCGACTACGTGGTGGTTGGGGCGGGGTTTGCCGGCAGCACGATTGCCGAGCGTTTGGCGAGTGAGGCAGGCAAGAAGGTTCTGATCTGTGACCGTCGTCCGCACATCGGCGGCAATGCGTTCGATCATCACGACGAGGCGGGGATCCTGGTCCACCGCTACGGGCCGCACATCTTCCACACCAATTCGAACGAGGTGTACGAGTACCTGTCGTCGTTCACGGCCTGGCGGCCCTATCAGCACAGCGTCCTGACGTCGGTCGATGGTCAGTTGCTCCCCATCCCGATCAACCTCAATACGATCAATCGGATGTACGGCACGGAGTTCACCTCCTTCCAGCTCGAGGAGTTCTTCGCGTCGGTCGCAGAGCCACGGGCGCAGATCAAGACGTCCGAGGACGTGATCGTCAACAAGGTCGGGCGCGAGCTCTACGAGAAATTCTTCCGCAACTACACACGGAAGCAGTGGGGGCTCGATCCATCGGAGCTGGACGCGGTGGTCACCGCGCGGGTGCCGGTGCGCACGAATCGTGACGATCGCTACTTCACCGACACGTATCAGGTCATGCCGCTTCACGGCTACACCCGGATGTTCGAACGGATGCTGGCGCACCCGAACATCAAGGTGATGGTGAATGCGGACTATCGCGAGATCCGCGACATGATTCCACACCGGGACGTGATCTACACCGGTCCCATCGATGAGTTTTTTGAATACCGCTTCGGGAAGCTGCCGTATCGATCGCTGGAATTCAAGTTCGAGACTCGCGGTGTCGCGATCGCGCAGGAGGCGCCGGTCATCAATTATCCCAACGAGAACGCGTACACGCGCGTGACGGAGTTCAAGTATCTCACCGGCCAGCAGCACCCGCAGACGACGCTGGTGTATGAGTATCCGAAAGCTGAAGGGGATCCGTATTATCCGATTCCGCGAGCCGAGAACCAGACCCTGTATCGCAAGTACCAGGCGCTGGCGGACCAGACCGACGGCGTCCACTTCCTCGGGCGGCTGGGGACGTACAAGTACTACAACATGGATCAGTGCGTGGCGCAGGCCCTCTCGTACTACCGGAAGGTTCTCATCCACGCCGAAGAGCTTGCGACGACGGCGTGAGCCCGAGGGCCGTCGCAGGGGCTCAAGTCCCGGCCGATCTGTGAAGCACGAGAGCACGAGGCTCACTGTCGGCCCCGCGAGGCTCACGCGTAAACCCGACCGCGACCGTTGAGGCGGCACGAATGGTGCTTGGCCGCTGCTGACCGCAAGCTGCAGTTGCTGACTGCAAGCTTTCGTGCGAGCCCTGTATTGACGGCCTATGCGCCTGTGACAAATTTTTCGCGAGAGAAGGAGATGGCCAAGGAACTTGGCCGGCTCCGGAACCAGGTCACGAAACTTCGTGACGAGATCCGCGGCGGCGCGATCCCCGCCAGACGGTCAGATCCCGGGCCGGCGTTTCCGACCGAACCTGAACGACGGCTTCGGTCCATCACTCCAGACAAAATAAAATCGAGCGACTAGCAAGTTGCCGCAACATTTTGCGGCATGTTACGATGCTTTCTTGGCCTCAGCCGGAGCGCGCGACGAAGCTCTGATGCAGGTCGCGCTCGAGCTCGCGACCGAGGCGCGGGATCGTGGCGAGGTGCCGGTGGGAGCGGTCGTCGTGCTCGATGGCAGGGTGATCGGCGAGGGCTTCAACCGCCCGATCGGATCGACCGATCCGACCGCACATGCGGAAATCGTCGCACTTCGCGCCGCGGCGCTGACGATCCGGAACTACCGGGTGACCGGCGCTCAGCTTTACGTAACGATCGAACCATGTCAGATGTGCGTTGGCGCCATGGTTCACGCCAGAATCGCGCGCGTGGTCTATGGCACGCGCGAGCCAAAAGCCGGCGCGATCGACTCAGCGATGCGAGCCCACGAACATCCGTCGCTGAACCACCGCATGACGGCGACCGGCGGTGTGTTGGATGCGGCCTGTCGCGAGCTGATCCAGGAGTTCTTCAGGACCCGCCGCCGCAGCGATATCGAGGACTGAACCGCGCTTGAGCGAAGTTGAGTGTGGAGCGCCTGCGGCTGCAAGCGCAGGCCGGCGGGGACGCCGCGTAGCGGCGGCCGCGCGCGCAGGGCGGTGGGGAACGCCAAGGGGCCCCACCGACCGTAGTTAATATTGGAGAGGTACCGAAGTGGTCGTAACGGGGGCGCCTCGAAAGCGTCTTGCCGGGTAACCGGCACGGGGGTTCGAATCCCTCCCTCTCCGCCAGTCAGTAGGCCTAAGCGCTTGAGCCATGCTTATCGGTTCGCGCCGGAGGTGATTCCACGTTTTATCCCTCAAGTCTGCAGCCCATGAGTGGCAATCGTCAGAGTGGTTGGAAGAGAGGGCGCTTGCCGTGCCGTCCGGCGAGCCTGACGCGGGTACTGATGGCCTCGAGAAGCGAATCAGCCGGGGTTATGGCGCCGGTGGACGTTCGGTGCTGTGGTGTGAGCGAGGCAGTCGAGGCTTGTCCTGGTCAGTGGACGTCGCATTCAAGGCGCTCGACGTCAAATCTGACGTACTCCTTCCGGGGCCCCTCAACGATCCACGCGGCAACCGCCCGGTGAGGCACGAGAACGCCGTCAACAGCGCGGTAGTCTGTGAACCGTCCAACGAACGGCGTCATGACGGCCTTCCCGTCGCCAGCGTCACAAAAACGTTCCGCGGAAAAGGTGGCCGGCAGCTCGCCCGGGCCGAACTCGAACAGCCCCGTCACCGTGAGACGGTTCACCTGCAGCGTCGCGCTCGCGCGATGGTCGTCGACGGCCGACCACCGAACGTAGCGCCCGTCGAGAAACGCTGTCGGCAGCCACGTCATCTCGGCGAGGAGACGCACCAGCGCCCCCTGGTCGAGTTGCGGTCCGTGGCTGTCGGCGATTGTGAAGGTCGACTCCCCCGTTACAACCATACTTCCGACACCGTTCACGGACCGATCGCGCGCGTCGATCCAGAGCCCCGGGAATATCCGCACGCGTCCCCACCAGATGAAGCCTGGTGGATCGGCGGTGAAGTGCTGTTCGCCGCGAATTGGAAACCACGAGCCTTGCAGCGACGGGCGGAAGCTGCCGCCGTGACGAAGGTGGACCGTACGGATGGCGCCTTGTCGTGCGCCGACGGCTTTGCTCAGGTAGCGCTGCACCGGATCCGGAAGTTCAGCGAGGCGACGTCGATCCAGCAGCGGCGCGTCGGTCGACGCCTCTATTTCACGGACTTCGCG
>JACDBQ010000432.1 GCA_013694845.1 Acidobacteriota bacterium | reverse complement strand
GGCCCCGACGCCGTTACCAGGATCCGCACCCGATCATGAATAGCTCTGTCATTCTTTCAGCCGTTCGCACACCCACCGGCAAGTTCCTCGGCGCCCTGAAGGACTTCACCGCACCCCAGCTCGGCGCCCTCGCGATTCGCGAAGCGGTTGCGCGTGCCGGGATCGATCCCGGGTTGGTGGACGAATGCATCATGGGCAACGTCATCCAGGCGGGCAACGGCCAGAATCCGGCGCGCCAGGCAGCCCTTAACGGCGGTTTGCCTGAAACAGTCTCGGCACTCACGATCAACAAGGTCTGTGGCTCCGGCCTCAAGGCGGTGATGCTTGCCGCGCAGGGGATTGCCGCCGGTGACATCCAGGCCGCGGTTGCCGGTGGCATGGAATCGATGAGCAACACGCCTTATCTGGTGCAGCGTATCCGCGAAGGACTGCGCATGGGCAACGGGGAGCTGGTCGACTCCATGATCAATGACGGGCTGTGGTGCTCGTTCGAGAATTGCCACATGGGGATGGCGGGCGAGCACGTGGCCGACACCTACAAGGTCGGCCGCAGCGAGCAGGACGCCTACGCCGTCGAGAGCCACCGAAAGGCAGCACACGCGGCGCGCGAAGGATGGTTCAAGGACGAAATCCTGCCGGTGACCATCCCCCAGCGCAAGGGCAATCCGATCGTCGTCGATCGGGACGAATCGATCCGCGAAGACACGACGGTCGACGTGCTCGGGGGACTGAAGGCCGCCTTCAGGAAGGACGGGAGTGTCACGGCCGGTAACGCGCCGGGCGTGAACGACGGTGCCTCCGCCGTCGTCGTCATGGCGGAACAAAAGGCGCGTGAGCTTGGGCTGACGCCGCTGGCGCGCATCGTGGCGCAGGCGACGACGGGGTTGGCGCCGAAGCTCGTACTGATGACACCGGTGCAGTCGGTCCGCAAGGTGGCGGACAAGGCCGGATGGAACCTGCCCGACGTCGATCTCATTGAAATCAACGAGGCGTTCGCGGTCCAGGCGGTCGCGGTCGTTCGCGAGCTCGGCATCGATATCGATCGAGTCAACGTGCACGGCGGCGCCGTCGCGCTGGGGCATCCGATCGGCGCCTCCGGTGCACGGGTGCTGACGACGCTGCTCTATGCGATGAAGCGCCGCGGCGCGCGCCGCGGGATCGCCGCGCTGTGTCTGGGTGGGGGCAACGGCGTGGCCCTGGCGATCGAATCGGTGTAGGGGTTCGCGCCGGCGGCGGCGTAGTCCCCTCCCGCATTCTCATCCCACCACCGTCGCGAAGGGCCAACAGACCAGTCATCCCCTTACAAAGTCACATCGTCGTCGTTGACTCCCGCCACCGCGTCGCGCAGAATCTCACCGTCTCCGTAACGATCGCGCCCGCGGCGCATCGACCCACTATCGATATCGAGGTTCCCCATGTTTCGCCCACGTTCCGGCGCGCCGACCCTGGCCGCCGTCTGTGTCGCCACGTTCGCCCTCGGCGTCCTGCACCCGGCAACCCCGCGCGGTGCGAGTCCCAACATTGTCATCAGCCAGGTATACGGTGGCGGCGGCAATGCCGGCGCGACATACAGGAACGATTTCATCGAGCTCTTCAACCGCAGCGGTGCGCCCGTCTCGGTAACCGGATGGAGTGTCCAGTACGCGTCGTCAGCCGGCACGACCTGGGCGGTGACGAATCTCAGCGGCACGATTCCGGCGGGTGGTTACTACCTCGTTCAGCAGGCGCAAGGCGCGGGCGGGACTGTCAGCCTGCCGGCGCCCGACGCGATCGGCACGATCGCGATGTCGGCGACGGCGGGCAAAGTGGCGCTCGCCAGCACGAGCGCGGCACTCACCGGCGTCTGCCCGACCGGCACGAGCATCGTCGAGATCGTTGGCTTCGGCACCGCGAACTGCTTCGAGTCGACAGCGACAGCGGCGCTCTCGAACACGACCGCGGCGCTCCGAAAAGATGCCGGTTGCCTCGACACCGACAATAACAGCGGCGATTTCGATATCGGCTCGCCGGCGCCACGCAACAGCACCGCCCCCTTGACCGTCTGCGACGGCCCTCCGCCCCAGCCCACGCTTTCGATCAATGACGTCTCGATCACCGAGGGCAACAGCGGCTCCATCAGCGCGACCCTGACCGTCAGCCTCAACACCGCCGCGCCCGCCAGCGGCGTGACTTTCGACATTGCCACGCAGGATGACACCGCGACGGTCGCGGACGGCGATTACGTCGCCACGAGCCTGGCGGGCCAGAGCATTCCATCGGGACAGCAGACGTTCTCGTTCGACGTGCCGATCCACGGCGACACCGCGATCGAGCCGAACGAGACTCTCTTGATCAATCTGACGAACATCGTCGGCGCAACACCCGGCGAGGCACAGGGCGCCCTGACGATCACGAACGACGACTTTGCCGCGACGCCGTCGGACGTTGTGATCAGCCAGGTGTACGGCGCCGGAGGAAACAGCGGAGCGACCTACACGCACGATTTCATCGAGCTGTTCAACCGCGGCACGACGCCGGTGAGTCTCGCCGGGTGGTCGGTGCAGTACGCGTCGACGTCCGGCACGACCTGGCAGCTCACACCCCTCGCGGGATCCATTCAACCGGGTCGGTACTACCTGGTTCAGCAGGCGGCAGGTACCGGAGGAGCAGCGGGGCTGCCGACCCCGGATGCGATCGGGGCCATCGCCATGGCCGCCGGCGCCGGCAAGGTAGCGCTGAGCAGCAGTGTGAGCGCGTTCGCAGGCGCCTGTCCATCCGGCGCGCTCGTCGACCTCGTGGGCTACGGCACCACGGCGAACTGCTTCGAAGGCACCGGGTCGACCGCCCAGCTCTCAGCGACACTGGCCGCGCTGCGCAAGCGCGGAGGCTGTTTCGACTCGAACGATAACGCGACCGATTTCCTGGCGGCGTCGGCAACACCGCGCCACAGCGCCACCGTCACGCGCAGTTGCGAGTTCCAGACGATGCCGATCCACTCGGTGCAGGGGACCGGCCTCGCCTCACCGTTCGGCGGCCAAGACATCACCACCACGGGCATCGTCACCGGCCGCAAGAGCAACGGCTTCTTCATCCAGACAGCAGACGATGCCGCGGATGCGGATCCGAACACGTCGCAGGCCCTGTTCGTGTTTACCTCGACGGCGCCGGCGACGTCGGTTGGAGACAGCGTCACGGTTCGGGGCACGGCTGGGGAATTCTTCAACCTGACGCAGATCGAAAGCACCCTGGCGGGTGACGTGACGATTATGACGTCGGGCAACCCGCTGCCCACGCCGATCACCCTCACGATCGCCATCCTGGATTCGGCTGGAGCGTCCACCCAGCTCGAACGCTTCGAGGGGATGCGGCTTCGCGCCGACGCGTTGACGTCGGTCGCGCCGACCAACGACTTCGGGGAAATCTACACCGTGCTGAACGGCGTGTCGCGGCCGATGCGCGAGCCCGGCATCGAGCGCGGCGCAGCTCGCCCCCCCGACCCTGAGACCGGCCTGCCCGACTGCTGTCTCGACGAGTGGGATCTGAACCCGGAGCGGCTGCTCATCGACACCGACGGCCTGCTCGGGTCGGCGACGCTCTTCGTGACGTCGATGGTCACGCTGAGCGGTGTGAGCGGCCCACTCGACTTCACCTTTGGCGACTACAAGCTGTTGCCCGAGACGACACCGATCGCATCGGCCGGAATGACCGCCGTGGCGGTGCCCGCGCCAGCCGCCAACGAGTTCACGGTGGCCGGGTACAACATCGAGAATTTCGTCGGAGCCGACATCCAGCGACAGAAAGCCGCACTCCACATCCGCACCGTGATGCGGTACCCGGACGTCATCGGGGTCATCGAGATCGGCAGCAAGGCCGCGCTGCAGTCTCTCGCCGAGCAGGTCAACGGCGACGCGCTGGCTGCCGGAGACCCGGATCCCCAGTACGCGGCCGAGCTCATTCCATTCGGCGGCGGCACCCAGCACGTCGGGTTTTTGGTGAAGACCACGCGGGTGCTGGTGACGTCCGTCACGCAGGAGCGGACTGGCGACACGTTCACCGACCCCACGACCGGCCTGCCGGCCATCCTGCACGACCGTCCGCCGCTCGTCCTCGACGCCATCGTGGATCCGTCCGGCGCCAATCCGGGCCGGATCTTCGTCGTCGTCAATCACCTCCGCTCGTTCATCGACATCGAGATTGTCGGCTCTGAAGGTGCCCGGGTGCGCGCCAAGCGCAAGGCGCAGGCCGAAGCGATTGCCGGCCTGCTGCAGGAGTTGCAGCAGCGCAACCCGGGCATCCCGGTCATCTCGGTCGGCGATTACAACGCGTACGAGTTCAACGACGGCTACACCGACCCGTTGTCGGTACTGAAGGGGCAGCCGACGGCCGGAGACCGGATCGTCGTCGGGGCGAGCCCGGATCTCGTGAACCCGGACTTCGTCAATCTCACCGAGTTGCTGGCTGCTGCCGAGCGTTACAGCTTCATCTTCGAAGGCACGCCGCAGGCGCTCGATCACATCCTGGTGAATACGGTTGCCCGGTCATACCTCCAGCGTTATGGGATTGCGCGGAGCAATGCCGACTTCCCGTCTCACCCGAGCGCCGGTCTCTCGGGAAACGCCGGGCGGCCCGAAGCGCACTCGGATCATGACTCGCCGGTCGCGTACTTTGCATTCCCCGGCACGCCGGTTGTCACGCTGAACGGCAGCGCCACGATGACGGTGGAGGCGTTCACCAGTTTCGCGGATCCTGGCGCGACGGCGCACGACGAGGACGGTCCACTCCCGGTGATCGTCACCGGGTCGGTCGACGTGAACGTCCCCGGAAGCTACACGCTCGCCTACGCCGCGGGTAACTCATACGCGACCAGTACGGTGACCCGCATGGTTATCGTGGCGGACACGATTGCGCCGTCGATCACCGGCTTCAGCGTCGCGCCGAGTGCCTTCGGCGCGCCGAATCACCGCATGTTCGACGTATCGGTGCTGTACACCGCTGAAGACGCGAGCCGAAGCACGTCCTGTTCGCTGGCGGTTACGAGTAACGAATCCCAAGATTTTGCAGGGGACGGCAGCACGTCGAGCGACTGGCGCGTGATCGATCCGCACCACGTGCAGCTACGCGCCGAGCGTTCGGGGAGGGGCGCCGGCCGGATCTACACGATCGCCGTGACGTGCACCGACCCTTCCGGGAATGCCTCGACGACAAGCGCGACGGTCACGATCGCGAAGGGAAGCAAGGTGAAGCTACCAGACCACGCGCAACAGGCCCGACGATCGGATCTCGGCGTCCCGGGTAAGAAGCGGTAGCTCGAGATCATGGGCGGCGGCGCAGATCAGCGCATCGAAGGGATCGCGGTTCACCCGCATCTCCTCGGCCGTCAACACCTGCCCCGCACTGAGATCGTAGGGCTGGTAGGCCGGGTTACTGAACAGATCGTCGAAAAAGCTGCGGACACTGCGGCGAAGGTTCACTCTGCCCGCGCGGGCCAGCAATGCGCACTCCCAGATGACGGCCGCGGGCACGTAGAGCAGGGCGTCACGGCGCTCGCAGGCGGCGAAGTGGGCCGCCGCTTTCCGGCCGAGTCGTGCCCCACCGGCCGCGTGAAACAGCAGAGGGTGGGTGTCGGTCACGGCGGCAGGCGTCTCAGCCACGTCGCGGTTTCCTCGGCCGGGCTGCGACCGCCCGCTCCCGCACGAGCATCGGCCGTTGCGATGAGGCCGCGAACATTGACCGGATAGAGGCGTCGGCCTCGGCGAGATCCGGGTCGTCGTCGGGCAAATCCACGGTCCCGATGATGGATTTCACCGCCGCCGGGTCCGCCCACCCGGCCGTCCGCGCCTCGCCCACGATCCGGTCCAGCACCTCACTGACACTCCCCCGCGTCGTTTGCGCCGCCTGACCACGCAACCAGAGAAGGTTGTCTTCGGACATCGTCAGAGAAATAGCCTTCCGCATCTTTATACGATACATCATTTTGATACCGCCTCGATCCGTCCGGTTGTCGACGGGCCCTCACGTCGGGATCAGGGATCAGGGATCCGGAAGCAAAAACGCCGTCACGCACCGGACATTTGTGGACCGTATCGGAAAATTGTCCGCGGCCCGGCCACAAAGCCATAATCGTTGCGATGACTGAGATACGGACAGTCGGTGTGATCGGCGCCGGGACGATGGGCAACGGCATCGCGCAGGTGTGTGCGCACGCCGGCTTCGACGTGCGCCTCGTGGACGCTGCCGAACCGGCGCTCGACCGGGCCCGCCGCACGATCGAGAAGAGTCTCGGCAAGCTGGTCGAGAAGGGCAAGATCAAGGCGGAGGATCGTGAGGCCGCGCTCGGACGTCTGGCGACGGCCATCGATCTCGACGCCCTCGCGCCCGTCGACTTCATCGTAGAAGCCATCGTCGAGGACGCCGCGGTCAAGAAAACGCTGTTCACCAGACTGGATGAGATCACGCGGCCAGACGTGATCCTCTCTTCGAACACGTCGTCGATTTCGATCACGGTACTCGGCGCCGCCACCCGGCGTCCTGACAAGGTGCTGGGCATGCACTTCATGAACCCGGTGCCGCTGATGACCCTCGTCGAGTTGATCCGCGGCCAGGCCACCGCCCCCGAGTCGATGGCCGTCGCCTCCAGTCTGTGCACCAGGCTCGGGAAAACGGCGCTCGAAGCGGCCGACTACCCCGGCTTTATCGCCAACCGGATCCTGATGCCGATGATCAACGAGGCGATCTACACCCTGATGGAAGGCGTCGGCACGCCTGAAGCGATCGACGGCGTCATGAAGCTGGGGATGAACCATCCGATGGGGCCGCTGACGCTCGCGGACTTTATCGGTCTGGACGTCTGCCTCGCGATCCTCAACGTGCTGCACGACGGGCTCGGCGATCCGAAGTACCGGCCGTGCCCGCTGCTCAAGCGGATGGTCGCCGCCGGTCAGCTCGGTCGAAAAAGCGGACGCGGCTTCTATACATACTGAGGATCAAGATCGGCGCCAGGATCGCGATCTCGCGAAGAAGAGCCACACCGTTCCGACCCCAGAAGCCTGGCATCCAGTAGCGTCGGTCCACGGCTTTGAACAGGTCGAGCCCCGACACGTAGAACGCGTTCGAGAACGGCCACAGGGCCATGATGCCCATCGGCGTCCACGTGTCTTCACCCAGCCAGTCGAGCACCGAGTGCGACAGGTAGGCGGCGCCGACCATCATGGCCAGCCGAACGCGCCGAACGGGTTCCTCCCGCCAGCTCACGACTGCCAGCGCCCCGGCGAACGCCAGACCGGCCGCGGTGAGGCTGTGCGACGGACCGCGATGTTGCAGCGGGAGAAGGAAGTCGACATCGGGGAGCATGCCCACGACCGCGAGGGCGGTCAGGATCCGCCAGCCCGGTCGCTCGGAGGCGAGGCCAACGGTTGCGAGACCGGCGAGCGCGTGCCCCACGGGTGACGGCATCAGTGGATGATCTTACAGCGATAGGGTCCTCTGAATATTGCGCCCGTGGCCTGCGACGAGTACGGCAGAATCTGCTTCGCTGGCCGCCTGAGGCGAAAGTCATGGACTAGCCGTAACGCACTGCGAAACAGTCACATATCGCCTCTGTCTTCACAGAATTGCACTTGACTTTCGCCACGGCACAGACCTATCATTCAGCGCTCCATCACCCCGGCGCGTCGCCTGTCTCGACGAAGCTCCGCAGGAGCGACGTGGGGATGACCTTCCCTGTCACGACGGTGCCGGATAGTAGGCCAGACACAGCAAGCGCCTGCGGCCAGCGTGAGCGGCCGGCGGGAAGCGCCGCCAGCGGCGCCCGCGAGCGAATGGGGGTGGGGCCCCATGAGCAATCGATTAAGGAGTGTTATGCCGCCAGTTGAAGATCGCAATGACCGTGAACGCATGAAGGCCATCGAAGCGGCCGTCGGGCAGATCGAAAAGCAGTTTGGCAAAGGCTCGATCATGCGGCTCGGCGGCAAGGATGCCGTCCACATCGTTCCGGCTATTTCCACCGGCTCCGTGAGTCTCGACTACGCGTTGGGGATCGGCGGCGTGCCACGGGGGCGCGTCATCGAGGTCTTCGGACCCGAGTCCTCCGGCAAGACCACGTTGACCCTACAGATCATTGCCGAGGCGCAGAAGCTCGGCGGCATGGCGGCGTTCGTCGATGCCGAACATGCCCTCGATGCGACCTATGCGAAGAAGCTGGGAGTCGACCTCGACAACCTGCTGGTGTCGCAGCCCGACAACGGCGAGCAGGCGCTCGAAATCGTGGAAGTGCTCGTTCGTTCCAACAGCGTCGACGTCGTGGTCGTCGACTCGGTTGCGGCGCTCGTGCCGCGCGCCGAGATCGAAGGGGAAATGGGCGAAGCGCAGATGGGCCTGCAGGCCCGGCTGATGTCCCAGGCACTCCGGAAGCTGACCGGCGTGGTCTCGAAATCGAAGACCTGCCTGATCTTCATCAACCAGCTCCGGGAGAAGATCGGCGTCATGTTCGGCAACCCCGAAACGACGACCGGCGGTCGCGCGCTGAAGTTCTACTCGTCGGTCAGGATCGACATCCGCCGCATTGGCGCCATCAAAGACGGCGACGTCGTCGTCGGCGGCCGTACCCGCGTCAAGGTGGTCAAGAACAAAGTCGCGCCGCCGTTCCGCGAAGCCGAGTTCGATGTGATGTATGGCGAGGGGATCTCGAAGGAAGGGGACCTGCTCGATCTTGCGGTCGACAAGAAGATCGTCGACAAGAGCGGAACGTGGTTCGCGTTCAACGGCGAGCGCCTGGGCCAGGGGCGCGAAAACGTCAAGCAGTTCATGAGAGACAACCCGGAGATCACGAAGTCGATCGAGCACAAGGTGCGCCTCGAGCTCGGGCTCCTGAAGGAAGAGACCACCGCGGTGTAGCGGAGGACGGCCGGGCCTACCGAACCGGTTGCAGAACGAACAACACTTCTCCCGGATGGATCAAGCCGAGCTCCCCGCGAGCGACGGCTTCGATCGTCCGGGGGTCCCGGGCCAGTCGCGCCGCATAGTCGAGCAGCGAGGCGTTGTCGCGCCTCAGGTCCTGCAATCGGGCCTCCGCCTGTGCATACTCTCGCCTCGCCCGCACCGTTTCCGCCAGACTGCGTTCCCCTACCAGCGAGTTGACCAGCACCGACACCGTCGCAAAGATCAACGCGCGGCGCAGCCAGGGACTCTGGCGGCGACGCACCCGCCATAGCGGATTCACGGGCAGCGGGTCATCACTCATCGGCATTTGTGTGCGACAGTTTACCAAGGCGTTCTGGAAAGTACAAGCCAAAAGCAAGGTTCCGAGAGCTCGAGGATTCCGACGCGTCCGAGCGGATCTTCGTGCCGAATGAACCGAAGTCGTCGAGTCTGATTGACGCGATGAGGATCGGACGGGCGGTTCGACGCGTCACGGTGGATCGGTTGGGCGCTGCGTCGAAGGCTGGACACATCGTCCGCGCCGCTTGTGGGCGATGCAAGGGCGCTGTTATGATTGGGGTTCTGCCGATAGTCGCAAGGCCGTGCCGAGGTAGCTCAGTCGGTAGAGCACAGCACT
>JACDBQ010000405.1 GCA_013694845.1 Acidobacteriota bacterium | reverse complement strand
CTATGACGTCGGTCACGAGGATGGCGTCGACTTCCTCGTGATGCAATTTCTCGAGGGTGAAACACTGGCGGACCGGCTCGCGCGCGGAGCGCGCCCGAAGTCCGACGTGTCGAGCGGCGGCACCTCGACGGTGTCGAAGGGTCCTCTCTCGCTCGAGCTCGCGCTGCGATACGGCGGCGAGATCGGCAGCGCCCTCGACGCCGCCCACCGGCGGGGCATCGTTCACCGTGACCTGAAACCCGGCAACATCATCCTGACGAAGACCGGCACCAAGCTCCTCGACTTCGGCCTGGCCAAGCTGGCCGAACGCCCGGCGATTTCCGGCCTGGGAGAGCACGCGACGCGAACGGTGCCGCTCACTGCCTCGGGGTCGATTGTGGGCACGCTGAACTACATGTCACCCGAACAGCTCGAAGGAGGGTTAGTCGATGCTCGGACGGACATCTTCACGTTCGGCACGGTCCTCTTCGAGATGCTCACCGGACGCCGCGCCTTCGATGCAGAGAGCCACGCCGGACTGATTGCCGCCATCCTCAACGACGAACCGCCTGTGCTCGGAGAGATGGCAGACGTCCGCAGCGCACTGCCGCCGTCGCTGCACAGGTCGCTCGAACGCCTGGTGCGGAAGTGCCTGGCCCGGGATCCTGACGACCGCTGGCAGAGTGCGGCCGATGTGGCCGCGGAACTGCGATGGATCAACGAGGAGCGCCTGCGCGCAGTCGGGCGAGTCGAATCGGAGGTGGTCGCGGGGGAACCTTCGCTCCGATCGAGGACGCGGGAGCGGCTCTGGATGGGCATCGCGGCGGCTACGGTCCTCGCCCTCGCAGGCTTCGCATCGTGGATGTTCCTGCGCCCGGCGCCGCCGGCGGAGGTCGTCAGCTTCGACATCGTTCAGAACGAGGAGGATGTCGGGCGCTTCAACGGCGGCCCCGGATTCATGGCGGTTTCACCCGACGGCCGGCAGCTCGTGATGAGCATCGGCGCGACTGCGGAGACGGCAAAGCTGTTCGTCCGATCGCTTCAATCGACGGCGCTGGTGCCGTTGGCGGGCACGGAGGGGGCCTGGCAGCCGTTCTGGTCACCGGACAGCAGATCCATCGCATTCACTGACGGGCTCCGCGAGGGCAAGGTGCGGCGGGTCGACGTTGCGGGCGGAGGCCTGACGACGGTGGTCGAGAAAGGGCGGGGCCGGGGAGCGTGGGGCTCGAAAGGCGTCATTCTGTTCGACCGGCCACTCGAAGGGATCTTCAGCGTCCCGCAGAATGGCGGGCCGGAGACGCCGGTCACGAGAGTGAACGCCGAGGCGGGGGAAACCGACCACGTCTGGCCCGTGTTCCTCCCCGACGGGCGCCGGTTTCTGTACATGGTCCGCTATCGCCAGGCCGACCGTCAGAAGAACGCGATCGTACTGGCCTCGCTCGATTCAGGAGAGACCCGGGAAATCCTGAAGGTGAACTCGAGCGTCGAGTTGTCGGCCGGGCACCTGCTGTTCAGCCGCGAAGGCACCGTCTACGCGCAAGCCTTCGATTCCGGCAATGGAAGCCTCAGCGGCGAGGCACGTCCGATTCTGGAAGGGGTAGCCCACAACCTCGGGAATGGCCGGGCGGCATTTTCCGTCGCCGCCGACGGCGACACGCTCGTCTACCGGCATGGAGTCGTCAATGAGCGCTTGAACAACACCATGGAGTGGTTCGACCTTGCGGGCAAATCGCTTGGCACCCTTGGAGGCAGCGAGTCGAGAAACCGGTCGCACGCTGTTTCGCCCGACGGGACCCGTGTCGCCGTCATGCGCGATGAATCGGATGGCCGAATGGACCTCTACATCATCGACGTGGAGCGCAATGTGACATCGCGCCTCACCTCAGACCCCGGGGACGACATGTTTCCGGTGTGGTCGCCCGACGGAACCCGCCTCTACTTCACCTCCTCGCGAAACGGAAGCCTCAATATTTTTCAGCGCCCGTCGGGAGGCAGCGGCGCCGACGAGCCGCTGTTCGCATCGGGCGACCTGAAGGTCGCCAGCTCTGTCTCGCCCGACGGACGGGTGCTGCTGTTCACCCTCAGCGTCAACGGCCTGCGCACCGGTCGTGACATCTGGGCCTTGCCGCTGACCGGCAAAGCAAAACCGTTTCCGGTCGTTACGACGCAGTACGAGGAGGAAGGAGCAGTGTTCTCACCGGACGGCAAGTGGATCGCTTTTCACTCGAACGACCTGGGAAGCTGGCAGGTGTATGTCGAGTCGTTCCCCGTCGCGAGTCAGCGCGTGCGAATTTCGACGATTTCCGGATCGAACGCCGGCTGGAGCCGCGACGGCCGGACCATCTTCTATCTCTCGAGCGACCGGAAAGTCATGGCGGCGGAGGTGACGGTATCGGCAGGGCAGCTGCGTCCCGAGGCGGCCCGCGAGCTTTTCACCGTCCCGACGCTGGTCGAGGGCCCGGGGACATTGGACCTTGATCACAACCGGGGTCGATTTCTGCTGAGCACGAGGCGGCAGACGACGCCCGAGACGACCCAGGTGCCTCCGGTGACCGTGATCACGAGCTGGCCGGCGTACGCCGCCTCACCGAGGCGAGAGCAATGACACGGGGACCGGAAGAATCTCAGCCACCCGCGTAGCCCTGGGGCGTCGTGCCCGCCGAATTAGTGCTTGCCGTCCAGGGTATCAAAAGGCCCTTACGGCGCCGTTGCACGATCCGATGTTGATCGTTCCCTCCGCCTGCTGAGGAGAGAGGATCTGCATTATCACGCGCAGGCCCTTGTCCCCTGACCACGAGAACCTACCCTCACCGACCCGTGCGGGGGGTGCGGGGGTGCGACGGGGATCGGTTCGGAAACTCGCACCAGAGGCTGATCAGAGCGTTGTTCCGGATTGTGAGCCAAATTCCCTATGCTCCCCACCAACACTGCCGCTCCACGCGCCGTTGAGATCAAATGACTCGGGCTCGGCGAAAGTGAAGCATCGATCGAAGCTGGCGGTCTGACCGTCCGGTGTGGTGAGCACTTGTCGGTTTCACCGGGGGAATGCGGCGGTGTGATAAACACGAGCCTGGTGAGATCGGTGGTTGAAAGGTTAAGTGTTGCCGTGAAGCCGCCCACCGTGGCTGTCGTACGGCTCTGGAGGCCCGTCCCCGTAATCCTCAACAACGTACCGCCGTTCGTCGATCCGATGGCCGGAGAGATCCCGATCACTGAGAAAAGCGGGGGGGCGGAGGGCGTGGAACAAAGAAGTAGGTGTAGCCGGCGGCCCGCCTGCTGCTGGCCCCGTTCGGGTTGGTAACCACAACGTCGACCGTTCCGGCATCGTGGGCCGGGATGGTTGCGCTTATGAAGGTACTCGATGCGACGTTCGCGATCGCCGCGGCGCCGCGGCGCCGTCGAGTGTTGCTGTCGCCCCACGAAGAAACCCTGTGCCTGCGATCTCCACCGCAGCGC
>JACDBQ010000401.1 GCA_013694845.1 Acidobacteriota bacterium | reverse complement strand
ATGCGTGAGAGTCCCCGCACCGTGTGCGTACGTGAGCCGCACCCTCAGCGGCAGCGCTCAACGAATGATGCGCAGGTTTTGCGGCGGCTCCGGCGCGGAGCGGATGCCGAGCTGAATGACCTCGAAGTCGTCCGCGGTGACGCCGGGCGGCTGGATGCCACGCCCGACCTGACGATCAGGCCTACTTCTTTTTCACCCCGAGTTCGTCGAGCCTCTTGATCACGTCCTGACCGGCGGTCGGAGCTGCGACACCCGTTCCGCGCGGGCCCTTGTCGATCGCGAGGATCTTGCCGTCCGGACCGATGTAGAAGGTGAAGCGCGCCGCGAACTGCTGCGCCGGCGGACGATCCGTCCGGATCGTTCCGTAGGCCATCGCGGTTTCCTTCGTCGGATCCGAGAGGATCGCGAAGCTGCCACCATGTTCGGCTGCGAACCGCTTGTTGTCTTCGGGGATATCGACACTCGCCATGAAGTAGGCGATGTCGTAGCTCGTGAGGGCGTTCTCGCTGTCACGCAGCGAGTTGCATTGGGCCGTTCAACCGCCGGTGAACGCCTTCGGGAACCAGGCCAGCACGACGGTCTTGCCCTTGTAATCCGACAGTTTGTGGACCTTGCCGTCAGATCCCATCAGCGAGAAGGCCGGGGCGAGATCGCCCACCTTCAAGTCTGCGGAATACTGCGCCGGCGCGGGCGGCTGCTGCGGTGCCTGCGGGGTTTGACCCTGGTCCGGGCCCGAAGCCGACATGGCGATCACGCCAATGCCGACAAAGGCACAGATGGACAGGAGTTTCAACATGGGTGTCAGTTTACTACGGGCCGACGCACAGCTCCCGGCAGCGCTCAACGCCAGCCTCGCGATCCACGCCGGACGTTCGGGCCATAATGAGAAAAATGTATCAGCTCGCCGCACTGACGTTCATCTTCGTGATGGCGACAGCCGCAATCCCGGTGCAGCGGCTCACGCCAGCGCAGCATGCGCGAGCCGGATGGGAGGCGATTGACGCCGGCCGGTTCCGCGAGGCCGCCGAAGCGTTTACCGAAGCGTTGAAGGGAGTGACGCAGGAGCCGACCGTTACGCTCGGGGCCGGCATCGCGGCGCACCGGCTCGGGCACGCCGATACGGCGCGGCGTTATCTGCTCGACACACTCCGACTGGAGCCGACACTGACGGTTGCGTCGATCCTTCTCGGAGACATCCTCTATCAGGCCGGCGACATCAGGGGAGCGCTCCAGACCTACGAGCAGGCGCTGGTCCATGCGCCGAAAGACGAGGCGTTGACGACGCGGTTGAACGCGTGGCGGAGCGAAGCGGCGCTGCACGACAAGTTCGGGCAGAAACTCAGCGACCATTTCACGGTCCTCTTCGAAGGACCCGCCGAGGACGCACTCGCGCAGAAGGCCGTGGACGTGCTCGAAGCGGCCTACTGGCGTGTTGGCGCGGCGCTCTACACCTATCCCATCGAGCCGATCACCGTCGTCCTCTATACGCGGGAGCAGTTCCGCGACGTCACGCAGTCGCCGGACTGGGCTGGTGGGGCCTACGACGGCAAGATCCGCGTGCCGGTCCAGGGCGCGATGAAAAACACGCGCGAGTTCGAGCGCGTCCTCGCCCACGAGTTCACGCACGCTCTCGTCAAGTCGATCGCACCGCGGGGCGTGCCGCAGTGGCTCAACGAAGGACTGGCGATGTATTTCGAGGGGAGCGACACCTCGAAGCAAGTCGCCCTGGCGGCCGCCGCCGAGCCGAAACACCCCCTGGCGAAACTCGAGGGTCCCTTCTCGGGGATGGACAAGGACGCCGCGAGCGTCGCGTATGCCCAGAGCGTCGCCGCCGTGAAGCTCCTGCTGGACGAAGCCGGCGCTCCCGCGATCGTCGGCGTGCTCTCAGACCTGGGCCGCGGCCTCCCCTTCGCCGAGGCGTTCGAGCGCAACACCAACATGTCCTACGTGGAGTTCCAGAAGCGCTAAACAGCTTCAGCACGTCGCACCTCGCACGTCGCACGTCGCACGTTTTTGACCATGCCTAATCCTTTCGTCTACGGCGAAGTCGTTCCGGCAGCGTCGTTCGTGGACCGCGAGGTGGAGCTCGATCGGCTCACCGGGGACCTTCTCGCGGGTCAGAAGATCTTCCTGATCTCGCCGCGCCGGTATGGCAAGTCGTCACTGGTGGTGCAGGCGCTGCGCGCCGCCGCGAAACAGGGAGCGCTGACCGTCGATGTCACGGTCAGCAGTTACAGCTCGTACGTGGGCTTCCTCGAGGGCTACGCCCGCGCACTGCTCGGGATCGAAACCCGGATCGACAAGGCGCGGGCGTGGCTTCGGGACATGCTCGGCAACGCCCGGCCGGAAGTTCGAGTCGAGCCGAACGAGACCGGCCGCAGCCAGCTGGCGGTGTCCTTCCCCTCAGCGCGCACCGAACAAGACGTCTCGCGCCTCGCAACCGAGGTCTTTGCGCTGCCCGGCCGCATCGCCGACGCGCGCAAACGCAAGCTGGCGGTGGCGCTCGACGAATTCCAGGCGATCGGCGCGTTCAATGGCGGCAACGTCGAACATGCGCTTCGCGCCGCCGTCCAGCACCAGCGCCAGGTGGGCTACGTCTTCTCCGGGTCCGAGCCCGCGCTCATGGAACGCATGCTCGGGCGGAGCCGGCCGTTCTACAAGGCCGGCCCGGTCATGCGCCTCCAGAAGATTCCGGAAGACCGCTTCGCCGACTTTCTCGAAGCACGCTTCCGCGCCACCGGCATGAAACCTGTCGCAGGCCTGGGCGCCGCGATCGTCGAGCTCGCGGGCAACCTGCCCTATGATGTCCAGCGCCTGGCGCACGAGGTGTGGGACGACGTGAAGGCGGGCGGGCGCCGGGCCGTGAGCCTCGACGATCTGCATTCGACGCTGACCCGACTGCTGGGCGAGCACGAGACCCTCTTCGAAGGGACATGGCAACGCCTGACGCTCGCCCAGCGCGCGGCGCTCCGCGCCGCCGTACTGCAGGACGGCCGGGAGCTGCTCTCAGCCGACACCCGTGCCCGGCACCGGCTCACCGGCGCCTCAACGGTCCAGGCGTCGCTGGCCGCTCTCGTCCGCGAAGACCTCCTGACCCGTGAGGGTCCACGCTACGTCGTGGTCGATTCACTGCTGAGAGAATGGGTCGCGAGACACACTTTCTGAGACTCAGAGCAACGAACACCGAACACCGACCGACGAACACGTAAATGAAGGATCTTCTCAATCGCGTCGGACTCGGCCGTCCTGAATTGCGCGCCTGGGCGATGTACGACTGGGCGAATTCCGCCTACCAGACCACGATCGTCGCGACCGTGTTCCCGATCTATTTCATGCGGGTGGTTGCCGTGGACCTCCCCGAGGCAGACGCGCTCGCGCGCTTTGGCTGGGCCAGCACGCTCGCCATCCTGATCGTCGCCGTCGTGGCGCCGCTCCTTGGCGCGATCGCGGATCATGCCGCCATCAAGAAGCGGTTGCTGACGATCTTCGCGGGGATCGGGATCACGTCGTGCTTCGCGATGTTCTGGGTGACCGAAGGGGAATGGCTCTTCGCGCTGACCTTGTTCGTGATCGGCAATGTCGGCGTGGCCGGGAGCGTCGTGTTCTACGAGTCGCTGCTGCCCCACCTCGTCGGGCCGGCGGAGCTCGATCGGGTGTCGACCGCAGGCTATGCAATCGGGTACCTCGGTGGCGGTGTGCTGCTCGCCATCAACCTTCTGATGATTCAGCAGCCGCGGATGTTCGGGCTGGCGGACGCCGGGGTCGGCACCCGCCTGAGCCTCGCGAGCGTGGGGCTCTGGTGGCTGGTCTTCACCATTCCGCTGCTGATGCGGGTGCCGGAGCCCAAGACGGCGGTGAGAGAGGGGGATCGCCATGCATCGCTGGCCACCGGGGCCCGGCAACTGATGGCGACGTTTCGCGAGCTGCGAAAGTACCGCCAGGCATCGTGGTTCCTGCTGGCGTTCTTCGTGTACAACGACGGCATCCAGACCATGATCAAGATGGCGACGAGCTACGGAACGACGATCGGCCTCGATTCCGGGACGATGATCACGGCGCTGCTTCTCACCCAGTTCATCGGGGTGCCGGCGGCGTTCGGCTTCGGCGCGCTGGCGGGTCGCATCGGCGCAAAGCCCGCCGTGTATCTCGGTCTTGCGGTCTATACCGGGATCTCCGCGCTCGGGTATTACATGACGAGCGCGTTTCACTTCTTCGCGCTCGCAATCCTGGTCGGCCTGGTCCAGGGAGGCACCCAGGCGCTCAGCCGCTCGCTCTTCGCAAGCATGATCCCCCGGCAGAAATCGTCCGAGTTCTTCGC
>JACDBQ010000383.1 GCA_013694845.1 Acidobacteriota bacterium | reverse complement strand
GCATCGACGACGGCAGAGAGAGAAATGGTCTCACGAGTTAGTTTTTCAGCGGCCTGCTAGGCGCGGATTCCGCCAGGCGGTCAGCGGACCCGTGCAATCGCGTAGAGAAAATCGACGTAGGACGCGGTCGCCCCATCCAGTCCGGCGACCCTAGGGTTGGCAGAGTCGATCAGGAAGAACTCGTCGGGCGCGTGAGCGCCGCCGCCGGTGCCGAGCCCGAACTGTCCCGCGGGCAAACGCAGCGGTGGGCCGGTGAACCTTACGCCCGGCCATGAGCCGGCGAGCCTGGGCCAGAGCGACGGCTCGATCCCCGCCTGGCGATACGCGGCCTGCTGCGCGCGGATGAGGCGTGAGCTCGGGTCGGTCTCCGTCGGATCGTAGCCACCGGTCATGTTGACTTCGATGTCGGCGAAGCCGTGCGTCGCCAAGTGCCGCTTGAGCAGTTCCAGCGTGTCCTTCGCCGTCATGTCGGGGACCAGCCGCATGTCGATCTTGGCGACGCCGCGGTGCGGCAGGATCGTCTTGCCGCCCGGGCCGGTGTAGCCGGCAACCAGGCCCTCGATGTTGATCGTCGGCTGTGTGACGAGCCTTCGGAGAGACACGTCCCAAGGCTCGTCCTCTATCCATTTCTGGACGCCCAGCGTCTTCTTGGCCGCCGTCTCGCTCCGGTTGGGTATCGCGTCCTCGAGGATCTTCGTCAGTGCCGGAGAGAGCGGCCGCACCTTTTCGAAGAAGCCTTCCACGGCGGGCGAGTGCCCGTCCGTCTTCACCAGCGTGTTCAGCGCCCGGACGAGGCGCCACACGGGCGAGTCGATGTGCGCCGCCAGGCTCGAATGCACGTCGGCCGTCGGGCCGCGGCCCCACTTGGCGCCGGTCGAGACCAGCTCGAGCTCCACGATCCCCTTCGCGCCGAGATTGATCTCGACACCGCCATCGAGGTTCTGGCTGCCGAGCGGAATGATCACGCCGGCGCAGCGTTTCAACGCCGCCTCTACTTCGGGCTTGAAGACGATCTCGGCGAAGTTGGGGGAACCAATCTCCTCTTCCCCTTCGCAAACGAGCACGATGTTGACCGGCAACCGCCTGCCCGAGGCCTTGAACGCGTGTAGTGCGGCGAGGAACGCACTCTGCGGTCCCTTGGTGTTGGTGGCGCCTCGCCCGATCATCACCCGGCCGATGCCGGCGCGCTCGACCAGCCGGCCTTCGAGCGGCGGCGACGACCACTCCGCGGGATCGAACTGCTTCACGTCGTACATGAAGTAGACGCCAAGCGTCGTGTCGGCACCGGCCTCGAGCGTCGCGAACACGCCAGGCTTGCCTTTGGTGCCGATGACCTCGGCGCGGTCGAATCCGGCGCCACGCGCCAGGTCGGCCAGGTAGTTCGCGCCCTGCGGGTAGCCGAGGTTCTCGGCCGCGATCGATGGCAGAGCGATCCAGTCCCGCAGCATTTTGACCGTCGCGTCGTGCCGCGAGGCAATCTGCGCGACCACCGCATCGCGGCCGGCCGCCCTCGCCGTCTGCGCCGCGATGATGGGGTTCGTCACCACGAGCCCCGCTGTGCCCGCGATTGTGGTCTGCAGGAACGTTCGTCGGTCGACCATGCTCCCGTCCTTTCTTCAAGGGTGCTGCCGTCGGAGGAATCGTATCGGAATTCTGCTGAGTGAGCCCCGCGTGAGGTTACTACGCCCGCGTCCAGCGCGCGCCAAATCGTGGCGAGACTGGCCGATGTCGGTAAGGCCTCACGCAACTCGGCCAGCGTGCGATCAGGCTGCGCCGTGACCAATGTGCGCAGACGCTCTTCCTGATCGGCGAGCGTGCGCGCGCGCGCGGAACTTGGTCTGTTGCCGCGGGCCGATCTCGCCCGTTTGCCGCCGCCGCTGCTCCAAGCGATGGACCCAGGCCCGGCTCACGCGGTATTTCGCCGCGAGTTCCTCCGCTTTCAGCCCCGCATCCCAATCGGTCAACACGCGTGTGCGCAAATCGAGCGAGTACGCTCCCATGGATCCGTCCCGCCCACCGGAGAGGTCAGCTCGAGCGCGGCGGCGCTACCGAGCCCCCCTGATGAGCATGACGTCGTTGTTGATGGCGCCCTGCGTGTAGATCAACGACCTGCCGTCCCGCGACCACGCATAGCGGATGATCCGTCCGGAGGTGAAATGGGTCAGCTGCCGCGGCGCTCCGCCGGTCAGCGGATGGACCCAGATGTTCGAGCCTCCGCTTGCCGCGCGGAGGTAAGCGATGCCGTCCGCGGTCCACTCGCGCGGTTGCGGCGCGGGGCCTTCCGGCGGCGCGGGAAAGGTCTTCACCAGGGCCCCGTCCGACAATCGAAGCACCGCGAGCCTGCCATCGGTGTTCGGGTCGTCACGATAACGAAAGGCGACGAGCGTTCCGTCGGGCGAGATCACCGGATCCATCGAGGCCAGCGTGGTGACCTGCGCCGCCTCCCCGCCATCGACCGGGACCTTCCAGAGCGTCGGCCTTCCGCTCGTCGACGAGGAATAGACCACCCAGCGGCCGTCCGGCGTGACGATAGGATTCACGTCGTCATGGCCGTGAGTGAGCTGCCGTTGGTTCCCGCCGCCCGCATCCATCCGCCAGACGGTGAAAGCCCCCAAACGGTTGGAGGCAAAAACAATATGGCGACCGTCCGCCGAGACAGAAGGCCGTTCGTCCACGCCAGGATCGACCGTCAGCTGGCGGCGCCCGGAGCCGTCCGCGTTGATGATCCAGATATCTTCGTTGCCGCTTTCGAGCGAGTGATAGACGATGCGGCCGTCCGGCGTCCACGCGAGGCCGTGCCGGCCGTCGTACTTGCC